>JAFDFT010000529.1 GCA_019309685.1 Deltaproteobacteria bacterium | reverse complement strand
TTGCCTTTTGCTTTAAAAACGTATCTGGATATGTCAGTATTTTTAGAATAGCCATTTTCTAAATTTTCCCATTAGTTACTAAGTGCTCTTATTATCTGTATTCAAAGGTGATCTTTCCTTAAATGAAAACTGTTTTATATGCACACCGGTCAGTATCATTGAGATTATTCCAGCAATAATCACAGGTAAAAATTGTATCACATGATTTGCCAGTGTAAAACTTGCAGCCTCACTTGCTGAAATACCAAAAAGTGTAAGTGCAAATACACCCCCAGCTTCCCATAACCCCCAATATCCCGGGGCGGATGGAAGTGCTATGAAAAAACATAAAATAATCATAAAAATAAATATTTCTATAAAAGTCAGTGAGATTTCAGGAAAACCTAATGACAAAAGATAATACGATAAACCAGCAAATATCCATATAATAATAGACAAAAAGAAACAAATAAGTATTTCTAACGGGTTTTTAAGTATGGAAAAACCGGAACCAACATTTTCCATTATATGGATAATCGGGGTGCATATTTTTTGTTCTATCTTATTTTTAAGGGATTCATTTTTGCGTATAAAAAGCCCGGGTAAGCGCAATATAACGGAACCCGTTTTTTCTCTAACCCTTTTTGAAACAATTAGTAACATTAAACATATTAAGACGATCCCTATTTTTACCATACCCGTGCCCATAGATAACAGCAAGGATCTGTTCAAATGGTACTTCCCGAATACGATATTCAAATTCGGATCGATCTCAACAGTATGAAACATAACCGCAAATAAAATTACCAGAATGAGTATATCAAAAAACCGTTCAGCAGCCACAGAAGCAAGACCTGTTGAAAATGGCACGTCTTCTAATTGGCTTAGGATGATGGGTCTGGCAATTTCACCGGCTCTGGCAGGCAGTACACAGTTCAGCATAAATCCTATCATCAATGGATGGTACGCTCCTGCAAACGATATATCCCCGCTGGATCTTAAGATCACTTTCCATCGAAGAGCCCTTAATATAAAACTGATCATTACAACTGCAATTGTTGGGAATATCCAGAAAGGGTTTAAACTTAATATAGATTGCGAAACTTCAGAAATCGAAACATTTTTAAGGGCAAGATATAGCGTAATCGCTGAAATAAACAAACCCAATAGCAAAGAAAAAACATATCTTGTTTTCATGAATATTAAATTAAAGGCAACATTAACTGCCTTGTAAAAGGTTATTGATGAAATGATAACAAAGTAAAAAGCACAAGTTTCCCCGTCTATAGCGTGATTTCCGCTTCGTTCCAACAATAGTTGCAAATCTCGAGGAATACCTTTTTCGTGGCATCCGAAAAAGGCACGTACTTTTAGTACGCTGCAGTGGCTTGCCCTGTTAAATCGGCTCCGCCGTCTCGCCAAGCGAGAATTTAACAGGGCGAGGATACAGCACAACGCAAGAATTGCACTTTTTATGAAGTCATATTAGGCAGAAAGGATTTCCCTTGCCAGTGCTATATCTTTTTTTATCTGCTCAATAAGTTCATTGATGTTTGAAAATTTCTTTTCGTCCCTGATGCGCTTGACAAAATTAACCCGTATATTTTCACCGTAAATATCTTTTTTGAAATCCAGAAGATGAACTTCAACAGTAAACTGATGGTCATCAAAGGTGGGGCTATATCCTATATTCGCCACACCGTGATGTTGTTTATTTAAACACTCTACGGTAACTGCGTAAACACCTGCTTTGGGAACAAGCTCATCACTCAGCGTGATGTTTGCGGTTGGAAATCCAAGTTGCTTTCCTCCTCGGTCTCGTCCCTTTATCACTTTTCCTCTAACCTGGTAATACCTCCCAAGCATTTTATTGGCATCTGTGAGTTTCCCTTCTATGACAAGTTGTCGTATCGCTGTAGAGCTGATTCTGTTAAATGTGTTATGTGGAGCGGTAATCCAGTCGTTTTGAAATACGTCAAATCCCATCTCCTGAGAAAACCTATTAAGCAATGAGATGTCGCCTTCTCTGTTTTTTCCGAATGTATAATCTTTTCCAATAATGATTGCTTTCATCCCTATCTTTTTTACAAGGATATTTTCAATAAATGCGCGAGCAGATATCGACGCGAATGCTTTATTAAATGGAATGCATATCAGAACATCTATTTTTGATTTTTCAATAAGCTCAATCTTCTGTTCATATAGCGTGATCAGCGGCGGATGGTTTTTCGTTTTAAGAACCCGAATCGGGTGCGGTTCAAATGTGATGGCAATAGCCGTACCGTTTATTTCAGTCGCTTTTTCAACAACTTCATTTAGTAACGACTGATGCCCAATATGTACACCGTCAAAATTACCGATTGTTATAACCGCATTTTTAAAGGGTTCTTTTATCTCTTCTAGATTTTCGATGAGCTTCATTTTTTAAGACCTATGGTCTTTCTTCAATATTCAAGTAATTGGGCACAATATTTTACAAATAAACACGGATAAGTAACACTATCATTCTCCAAAACCTCTCCGTGAACCTCTGTGTGCTCTGCAGTTAAATCTTCTCTGCAAAGATCTGGTCAATTCGTTCAAATCCGTGT
>JAFDFT010000528.1 GCA_019309685.1 Deltaproteobacteria bacterium | reverse complement strand
AACTGTAACCGGAAAACTCAGGATAAATTTAATCAATCAAAAAAGAATAAAACTACATTTAGCATTGAATAATTTTACAATGCCAGCTATATATTCTTTAAATCAATTATTTTACTTTTAACTACATAAAAGACTGATGACCCAGACCAATCCCCTAGATACACATCCAATGCATTCTTCTCAAGTAGACATGATTGCAGATATCGGCCAGGCACTGACGTCAACTTTTGACATGAATGAGGTCATCAACTTGATCATGAAGAATATGACAAGGCTGTTTGAACTGGAGAATTGGTCTTTACTGCTGGTAGATGATGAATCAGGTGAACTGTATTTTGAAGTTGCCATAGACCACGAAAATAAAAATATCAACGGACTGAGATTTAAAAGTGAAGAAGGCGTAGCCGGATGGGTTTTAAAAAAAAAGAAAACTCTGATTATCACAGACGTCACTCAGGACGAACGCTTTACAGGTCATATTGACAAACTCACTTCATTTAAAACAAAAAGCATTATCGCCGCACCGTTGATATTCAGAGATAAGACCATTGGTGTCCTTGAGCTCGTAAATTGCAAAAACCCTGAAAAAGTCAAGGGCACAAAACTCAAATTGCTTACACTTCTTGCCGATTTTGCAGCCATTGCAATTAGTAATGCCAAGCATTACCAATATGTTAACCAACTAACCATCACAGATGATTTAACAGGTCTGAATAATGCCCGTCATTTGCATTATATCCTTGATACAGAAATTTCCAGATGCATGAAGGAAAATAAGCCTCTCACATTGATTTTTCTAGATATTGATCACCTAAAAAAAGTTAATGATGCACACGGTCATTTGGCAGGAAGTGAAATTATATCAGAATTCGGACAGGTTATTAAGACAGTATTGCGACCAAATGATTACGGAGCACGGTACGGCGGAGATGAATTTGTAGTGATACTCCCAAGGACCCCAAAAGCAGAAGCCATTAATATAGCCAATACTCTTAGGAAAAATATTTTAGAAAAGCAATTCCTCAATTCCATGAACCTCGAGCTTCAACTTACTGCCAGTTTTGGTGTCGCCACATTTCCTGATGACGCGGACTCAAAGGATGCTATTATCAAAATGGCTGATGATATGATGTATAAAGTAAAGCATTCTACACGAAACGCAATTGCATCTGCTTAGCAAAAAGACTTCCTGCTTAAACCCTATCATCCATACCCCATTTTAACTTTAGAGACTGAGACCTTCGAAAAATGCTATTTTTTGTTCAAGTTCAAGTCAAAGACCCCGAACTTTAAGCCGAGGGGGAAAGCGATAATTTTAAATTGGACAAAAAGTGGGGTTTTGCATAGATCTAAGGCTTGATATAACCCCAATCCACCAACCGTTGGTACGCATGTTTAGCATTCTCGCCCTGCTTAACTGACTGAAGATATTTATAATACTCTTCGGCTGCTTCTTTATTTCGCTTCATCCCTTCGAGGGAATACCCTTTAAAGAAAGTTGTATTTGGATTCCCGGGCAGTTTCTTTTCATAGCTTTTAAAATCTTCATATGCGGATTCATATTTTTTTTGTTTTATTTTCGCAAACCCGCAAAGATGATACGCCTGCGCCTCTTTTGGATACACGGCTTTTGCTTTTTCAGCATACTGCCTTGCTTCTGAATTTTTATCCTGCATCAGTTGGCATTTTGACATCATTAAAAGTCCGGCGTAATCTTTAGGCGCTTTTTTCAAGGCATTTTTAAAATAGGTTTCGGCTGATCCATATTTCTTACCGGCCATCTCTTTTTCACCCTTTTGGATATTCTCTATGGCCTTTCTTTTAGCTCTGAGTCTTGCGGTATTATCCTTATACCTTTCTTTGTAAAGCCGATTTTTATTTGCGTTTTTATACTTAGCCTCAAGGCGATCAGCCGCTGTTTTATAGCGCTCACTGCTCATAGGATGTGTCGCAAACATCAACTCAATCACATTAGGGTTATGTTTTGACAGATTGTTTAACACATCCATAAGACCAATCATCCCATTAGGGTCATAGCCTGCCCGTACCATATATTCCATTCCAAGCTCGTCAGCCTGACGTTCATTGTCTCTGCTGTAGGAAGCAAGAAGGGCGCCAGCGCCCAGCATCCCCAGTGTACCTGCCAGTTCTCCGACACCTGAACCCTGAGTTCCCGCAAGCGCGGCAAGGCCTCCGACAACTGTTTGAATTACCATCCCTTTGGACATCCGTTCAGCTGTGTGACGCGCGTTAACGTGGCCGAGCTCATGACCCAGCAATGCGGCAAGCTCCGCTTCATTATCACGAGAAAGAAGCATTACCCGGGTCGCGGCTCGACTGCCACCAGGAAACGCATACGCATTAACATACGTCGCGTTTACGCCTTTAAAGTTATATGGCATATCCAGCCGATGCGTTTTTGCGGCAATCTTCATTCCGGTCTTGCTAATATAATTATTCAAAGCCTTATCCTGCAATATACCATAATCTGAAGAAATTTGATGGGGTGAGTACTGCTGGTCAATTTGTATTTCTGTTTCCTTTGACACAAGCATAATCTGTGACTTACCCG
>JAFDFT010000106.1 GCA_019309685.1 Deltaproteobacteria bacterium | reverse complement strand
GTGATTTCATAGAAAGGGAAATCCTGTTTCTTTCAAGGTCAACTTCAAGCACAGTGACTGTTATTTTCTGTTGAACCTTTACGATATCTGCGGGATTTTTCACAAACCTGTCTGCCATTTGGCTGATGTGTACAAGGCCGTCCTGATGTACGCCGATATCAACAAAAGCGCCGAACGCGGTGATATTTGTCACGATCCCGGGAATTTTCATTCCGGGTCTGAGGTCTTCGATTTTTTCAATACCATCAGCAAATGAAAATTCTTCGAATGTGCCCCTTGGGTCACGGCCCGGTTTTGCAAGTTCATTAAGAATATCATTCAATGTGGGTACGCCTACTGAATCGGTCACATATTGTGAAATATCTAGTTGATCCCTGATATCTGAATTTTTCATCATATCAACAACCGTGGTTCCAAGGTCTTTGGCCATGGCTTCAACAATAGGATAGCTTTCAGGATGCACTGCACTGGAATCCAGCGGATTTTCACCTCCGGAAATCCTCAAAAAACCGGCAGATTGTTCAAATGCCTTTTGGCCGAGGCGCGGCACATCTGCAAGCTGCTTTCTGGAAGAAAACGGGCCGTTTCCCTCGCGATATGCGATAATGTTTTTTGCGATCCCGGTATTGAGTCCTGAAACATACGCAAGTAGCTGGGTGCTGGCCCTGTTCAAATCAACACCCACGCCGTTCACACAGCTCATCACAACATCATCAAGAGACTGTTTTAAATCTTTTTGATCAACATCATGCTGGTACTGACCAACACCGATTGATTTTGGATCGATTTTTACAAGCTCTGCAAGAGGATCCATCAGTCGTCGACCAATAGATACAGCTCCACGTACAGTCAGATCATGATCAGGAAACTCTTCCCTTGCCGCTTCAGATGCGGAATATATTGACGCGCCGCTCTCATTGACCATTATTATCTGGACAGGCATTGAATATGGGACCGTTTTAACAAAGGCTTCTGTTTCTCTGCCTGCTGTACCGTTTCCTACAGCAATGGCTTCGATCTCAAATTTTTCACACAAAGATTTTATCTTCTCTGTTTCCTCAAGAGCCTTTTTTTCGGACATGTGCGGAAAAACAGTATCATAATGAAGCAGTTTCCCCTGCCGGTCAAGGCAGACAACTTTGCACCCGGTTCTAAATCCCGGGTCTATTCCCATGACACGTTTTGCTCCCAGCGGCGGGGAAAGAAGGAGTTGGCGAAGGTTTTCAGCGAACACGCGTATGGCTGTTGTGTCTGCTTTTTCTTTCGCGTGGATTCTGGTTTCCGTCTCCATGGATCGGGAAAAAAGACGTTTGTAGCAGTCCGTTACGGCCAGTTTTACCTGGGTCGAATCTTCCTTGTCTCCTTTAACGAACAAGTTCTCAAGTATGGTCGTTGCCCCCTCCTCCTCAGGGAATATGTCAACGTTAAGAAAGCTTTCTTTTTCACCTCTTCGTATAGCCAGCATCCTGTGGGAAGGAACACCGGCAACCGATTCCTCCCAGTCAAAATAGTCTCTGAATTTAGCTCCCTTTTCTTCCAAACCTGGCACAATTCGGCTTTTAATCACAGCTTTTGTAAAAAAGAGATCCCTCAGCTTGGCCCTGGCTTTCTCATCTTCATTGATGATTTCTGCAATGATATCCCTGGCTCCGGCCAGGGCATCTTCAACTGACTCTACTCCCTTTTCAGGATCAATAAACGATTGAGCCTCCTTAATCGGGTCCACTCCTTTTTGCTCAAAAATCATTAAGGCCAGCGGCTCCAACCCTTTTTCCTTTGCAATAACCGCCTTTGTCCGCCGTTTCGGCCTATACGGAAGATAGATATCTTCAAGCACCGCCATGGATTCCGCGGCAAGAACCTTTTCCTGAAGTTCATCCGTCAGGTGACCGTGTTTTTCAAGAGATTTTAACACCGTCTCTTTCCGATCATTGAGCTCAGCAAGCTGGTTCATTCTATCCCTGACGGCCGTAGCAGCGACTTCATCAAGACTTCCAGTCGCTTCTTTCCTGTAACGCGCGATAAACGGAATCGTCGCGCCTTCTCCGAGGAGCAAAGCAATTGCCTGAACCTGCTTGGCTTCCAGGTTCTGCTCTTTGGCGATTTTTAATATTAATGTTTCGTTATTCATGCTATCCTTTTAAGCTAAATATTCTTGTGAGTCAATTTCAAAAGTCCCATTTTTTGACCATTTTATTAGCCTTGACCGTTTTTAGGTTGTGAATAAAGAAACCCCTTTTAATTGGAGGAACGATTTGCCGAAAATAGGAATACCAGCGTGTGCAATGTTTACTATGCCATGGGTGAATGCGCTGCAAGTAGCTGCTGATATAGGTTATGAAGCTTTTGAAGTCAATTGCACACCGTTTGTGGGCGATCTTGATGAGATTAAACCACATGATATTGAAAAAGCCCGGGGAATTGCGGAAAAAACGGGTCTGGAAATCTGTGTTCATTCACCATTCTATGAACTCAATATTGCCGCTTCAAGCAGGGGCATAAGAAATGAATCAGTTAAGTACATCAAAAAATCCGTTGATCTTTGTGCGGACCTAGGTGGAAACGTCCTTATCCTTCACAGTGGACACTACTCATATAGGGTGCGAAAAGAAGATACAGATAAAAATATTTTCATGCAGCTCCAGTGGGATTATAACATTGATTCCATAAAACAAATTAACAATTACGCAACTACCAAAGGTGTAACCATTTGTCTGGAAAATGTTGGGGTTGACCCCCAGCACATTGATCAAACATTTGAAGACTTGTTGGAAATCAGAAACCTGGTGGGTGATTCCCTAAAATTCACCCTGGATCTCGGGCATGCGCGTTTAACAGAAGGCGTGCAAAAAGGAATAAACACACTAGGCGACAACATTCGCCATATCCACTTTACTGATAACTTCGGCAAGAAAGATGACCATCTTCCGATCGGGGAAGGAAATTTCGATTATTCCGGCTTCATTGACTATGTCAGGTCTTTCCCTTATATCGTTACGCTCGAAGTCGTCTATATTGGAAATGACTCCGGACCAAGTGTAAGGAGTCTTGAATATTTTAACGGACTGTGAAATTGCCCGGAGTATCCTTGACCCCTTAATTTTGAATGTTATCTGGTTAGAAAATCTAGAAAAACGTGAATATCGCTTGTTCGGTTAAATTAATTTTAGTAGTTATATAGAAACTATATAATAACGTGTTATGTGTAATAAAAAAATTTAACGAAAGAAGTTTTAAGAAATTATGGAGGATCGCATGGCAAAGAAAAACGATGATAAGAGCACATGGGCTATTGGTGGAGGTGTACTTATAGGTATTGGAGTTGGATTTTTTTTCTTACAGGAATCTCCTTTAGCATTTGTTGGATCTATCTTGATAGGATTAGGCCTGGGTCTGATGATAACTGCTATTATTTCAAACAAAAAAAGCTAAAATAAAACTTAAATTAATTCCTTTCCATGGTTTGGTCTGCTTCCGCGGAGATTGTGAAAAAAGGCAATTTGTGGGTGGAAACAATATCTTATTATGCTCGCGAAAACAATCCGGTGTTTTTAATGCCCGACATTTTTATCGTCCTCACCAAAACCTGATTTTTTAATTCTGGGCTGAAAATTTGTTGAATATTGTTACTGCCTGAACCGCGGTTTCACCATAGGCATCAGCGCCCATTTCCTCTTTCAGCCGCTCAGATGTACAGGCACCGCCTATGACAACTTTTACAGTGTCTTTTAAACCAGCCTCTTTGATGGAATCGACAATCTCTTTGATACTGCCGACCATAGTAGTAAGCAACGCAGAAAGACCCACAAACCTGGCGCCTGTCTCCTTTAACGCTGTCATAATTTTCTCGGGAGAAACATCAACACCGAGGTCAACCACTTCAAAACCGTTGGCACTCAACAGCATCCCGACAATATTTTTTCCAATTTCGTGAATATCACCTTGGACAGTTGCCAGAATCACCTTCCCCTTTTTATTGACCTGGCCTGGATCGAGCTGTGCGTCAATAAGCGGCATGGCTTCTTTGACCACTTCACCAGCCATGACAAGGTCGGCCAAAAAATAGGTCCCGTCTTCAAATTGCCGGCCCACAAGTTCAAGCCCCTTGCTGATACCCTGTTCGATGATGTCAACCGGTGCTATGTTTTCGTCAAGGCATTGTTGTACAAGCCCCCTGATATCATCTATCCGAAGTTCGTTTATGGCCTGCTGAACTGAAACTAGTAATTTTTCCATAAATAACACCCTTTTTTAATTAATTGATATCGGGTAGTTCCCGTATTCGTAAACCGCCTGAAGCATGACGCGTAATTTCTGGGCGGGTATGGAGCTCAGGCTGTGAACCGGAGCGATGATAAATCTTCCACCCGGCCCAAGCGATTTAATCAGACGCTTTACCTCTTTAACAATCTCTTCATCTGTTGACCGGTCAGTAAGCAGGTAGTCGACACCCACGCCTCCGATGATGGTCGCCTGATCTCCATGAATCTCCTTTTCCCTATAGATATCCACGTTGGATGTGGTTTCGTAGGCATGCATGCCGTCAACACCCCACTTAATAATGGTATCAAATAACAGCGTGTTGTCACCGCATGAGTGGAAAACGTATTTAACGCCTCGATCGTGAACCGCCTTGATAATACGCTGGTAGGACGGCCCGAAGAGCTCGTCGATGAGTTTTGGGTTCATTAAAGGACCGCTTTTAAAAGCCAGGTCATCGGTCTGTATAATCACCGGTATACCGGCATCAATCATGGCCATATTTGTCTTGAAGCAAATTTCTTCACAGGTTTCAATATAGCGTTTTACCAGGTCTTTTTCTTTCATGATCCAGATCGGCATTTTTTCAAAACCAACAGCCCAAAGTAAAGATTCATGGATACCATAGGCAGATGCCTGGCCAAAAAGACAAGATCGGTCTCCGTACTTCGTGACCATTTTTTTAAAAAACGTATACGAATTGTGCGCCAGATCATCCGCATTCGGCCAGTACGGCCAGGATTCAAAATCTTCCCTGGTTTTAATCCCGGGACCGCTGTACATATATGTCATATTTCCGTAGCCGTCCGGTTCAATTTTATATACTGACCCCGAAAAGCGAACCATTGTTTGATGGTCAGTTACAGTAAATGTTTCGTCAAGGATGGCCCAAAGTGAATCAAAGCCCAGTTCAACTTGAGCCTTGATGCGTTTTTCAAACGCCCGGTTCAGCTCAGTCTGAAATAAATTTTTCGACACTTTTTTGCCCCACCGGTCAAGAACAAACCTGGTCAAAGGATTGGTCAGAATTTTTTCCTGGGATACTGGAGGACTGCCGAGTACCTCATTAAATGTTCTGTCCTCAACCATTGCACAAAAAGTTGGCACCCGGTCAACCGGTTTCCCTTCAAATGTATTGATTATCCGTTTATTAGGATTCATTAACTTCTCCTTTTGCAAGTAAAAAATTAATTGTCGGCATAGCCAGCATGTAATGTTTACAAAAAAAATGATTGTTTTGCAAGGTGAGTCTGTCATCGGAGTGTAATTAAAGCTTTTTGGATTTGTTGGAGCAGAGGGATCATTGTCTGTATTTTATCCTTATATCTTCAAACAAAATAATGATCCTTGATTTTTAGATAATTTTTTTATTATACTCCCCCAAAAAAACAATCCGGTATTTTCAATGCCTGACACGTTTCTTACTCTCTTCATCATCTGATTTTTTGATCCTGCACTAAATCCTGAATGGATTGAAAATACCACTTTAAAATTCTTTAAAATATCAATGACCTTAATTGGTGCTTAGCTTATGGTTTTACAGCTTTCGTTTTCAATTGAACTTTTATAAAATTTCCAAGAGTCAATTGGAGATCTAACCCCTTCACGATAAATAAAAACCATCTAAAAGGAGGAAAAGCAGTATGAACATCAATCTTGGAGAATTTCTAACAAAAAGAGCACTTTTAACACCGGACAGGGAAGCACTGGTTTGTGAGGATGTTCGCCGGACATTTTCTGATCTCAATGACCGTGCTAATAGGTTGGCCTATGCCATGAAGAAATTAGGAGTAGGCCATGGTGACAGGGTCGGCATTCTGGCCTTTAACGAACCGGAATATTTCGAACTTTTTTACGGCCTCGGAAAAATCGGTGCCATCCTGGTTCCAATCAATTACCGGCTGGCAGGCCCTGAAATGCAGTTTATTATTTCCGACTGTGAACCCAAGGTCATGGTTTTTGGCCCTGAATACATTGAAATTTTAGATTCCATTAAAAAAGACCTGCCCGTTAAAGAGTATATCGCCATCTCAAATGAACCACCGGAATGGGCAAAATCCTATGAATCGCTGATCAATGAATCATCAAATAAAGAACCCGAACTTACAGGCGGGGGAGAGGACACTTTAGCGATTCTTTATACGTCTGGTACAACAGGCCGCCCAAAGGGCGCAGAACTGACGCACAATAACTTTTTCTGGTCATCCGTAAACGGGTCCGCAACGCTCATGGGGACTGGGGATACAGCCCTTGTTGCGCTTCCGCTTTTTCATATCGGGGCCCTTGGCGGGGTGCCCATGTATATTCACAGGGGTCAGCGGACCATCCTTCTCAAGACCCTTGATCCACAACGTTTCCTCGAACTTATAGAGAAAGAAAAAGTTACCGCATTCGGTTCAGTACCGGCCCTTCTTGATTTTTTGAAATTAGTACCCGATTTTGAAAAATACGACTTTAGTTCAGTCAAAGTGATTCTTGTCTATGCTGCGCCTGTTCCCGTTACTTTGATCAAGGAATACGCAAAATCCGGCATAGAAGTCCGTCAGCTTTACGGCATGACAGAATGCTGCACCGGTACAGTGCTTGATCCTGAAAGTGCGGTCTCAAAAGCAGGATCTTGCGGAAGACCCTTTTTTCATACTGACATACGCATCGTTGATGTTCAGAACAATGATGTTGGACCTGAGGAAAAAGGTGAAATTCTGATGCGCGGCCCTGTTGTAATGAAAGGCTACTGGAAACGACCTGAGGCCACAGCTGATACAATCGTTGACGGATGGCTCCATTCCGGTGACATCGCCAAGATGGACAAGGATGGTTTTTACTATATTATGGACCGCAAAAAAGACATGATCATTTCCGGCGGTGAGAATATCTATCCCGCGGAAATAGAGGATTCCCTTTTGGGTAATCCTAAAATTATGGACGCAGCCGTTATCGGTTATCCCCATGAAAAATGGGGAGAGGCTGTAAAAGCTATCGTAGTAGTCACGCAAGGAGAAACACTTACAGAAGAAGAACTAATTGAATGGTGCCAGGGTAAAATTGGCAAGTTCAAGATCCCTAAAACAGTTATAATTACCGAAGAAATTCCCAGGTCTCCAACAGGTAAGATTTTAAAGACTGTTTTAAGGGAACAGTATAATTAATGTCCATCCATAATTAAATTAGTCGGTTCTGAAAAACTATCTTTTCGAGCACGTGGCTGACTTTTTCCTACTTGTTTTTTAAAGCTGACTTTTTACTACTTGTTTTTTAAAGGTATGCCCTACGCGACTGCATACAGTTAACAAATTTGGAGCTCGTTATAAGTTTTTCAGAACTGACGAAAGAAAATAAACCTGTACGATTAAAAAGGATGAGATGTTTATAAAAGGAATTGCCTGAATAATCTGGAGAGGAAATAAAATATGAGCAACCTGGTTAAATTTTTTATAAACAGACCGATGCTGATAAACATCATTGTATTAGCGGTAATCGGGTTGGGGATAAAAAGCGTAATTGAGGTCCGTAAAGAGGGCTTTCCTGAGATATCAATGAATAAAGTTATTATTCAGACAATTTATCCCGGCTCTTCAGCCGGTGACGTCGAATTAAACGTCACAGTACCAATTGAAGATGAGCTTGAGGAAGTAGAAGGCATAAAAGAAGTACTATCTTTTTCTGAGGAGGGAGTCTCAAGAATTGAAGTTCAGGCAGATGATAACGCTTCTCCCGAAGAATTCCGCAAACTCTACAATGATATTGAAAGCGCTCTTGCTTCACTGAGTGATCTGCCGGAAGATATTGAAGGCAAACCATCCATCAGTGAATTTACCTCATCAGATATCCCAGTAATGGAGTGTAATCGGGCTCCCTGATGAAGAGGTTCAGATTCTAGTAGATCCAATACGCGCCAGGGAATATAAAATAGATTTAAAAATGATATTCCATGCTATACAGAAAAGAAACCTTGAAGGATCAGGCGGAACGTTAGAGTCAATTATCGGTGAAAAGAAAGTAGTTTTTTTAAGTAAATTCGATCATTATAAAGATGTTCTCGAAACCAATATAATAATGAATGACGCCGATTTCGGGGTCAAATTAAAACAGATAGCCAGCTTAAAAGTCATTCCCAAAGAAATGAACCTTATTGTCAGAAACAATGGAGATAGAGGTGCTACACTCTCCATTAAAAAAACCGGCTCAAGCGATTTGATCAGAACAGTGGACGGAATCAACAGCCTGCTGAAAAAAGAAACTTTTCCGGAAGGTGTTTCAATGAAAGTACTTTTCGATCAGTCAAGACTGACCAGAGACAGAATCAGCCTCCTCGCGGGCAATGCGGTTATTGGTTTTATTCTCGTAGTCGCTGTTCTTTTTATGATATTTGATGCAAAGACTGCTGTCTGGACCGCCTTCGGAATTCCCTTTACCCTTTTTGGAATGTTTATCTTTTTATACAATTATGGTATTTCACTTAACCTTATATCCTTGGGCGGTTTCATTATTATTATTGGAATGCTGGTCGACGACGCTATTGTCATAGCAGAAGAAACGAACAGTAATAAAGAACTTGGAATGGAGCCAAAAGAGGCAGCAGTAGAAGCGGTTAAAAAGATGTGGATACCGGTTGCCGCATCCTGCCTTACTACCATGGTGGCATTTTCACCTCTTTTCTCCCTGGGCGGTTTTCCTGGTAAATTTATATGGGCAATTCCTCTCATGGTAATTGTCGGCCTTACAATATCACTTTTTGAAAGCTATTTTGTACTTCCTGCTCATCTCAGTCATGGAAAGGTTAAAAAATATGTTAAAAAATCGTTTGTTGCCAAAATTGAACATTTATATAAAAAGGCGATCTCCAGAGCGGTAAAATTCAGATATCCTTTTCTCTCTTTTATGATTATATTGCTATTACTATCAGCTGTTTTGTTTTCTAAATTTGTGAGTAAAGACCCTTTCCCACAGGACGCTGCAGAAGGCTTCAGCATTGCTGCCACGCTCCCCAAAGGCTCGCATGCTGAAGAAACAGAAAAAACAGTTTTTGAAATGGAAAAATTATTACTGAAACTGCCTGAAAATGAAATAATCGGTTTCAGTACACGGATTGGCACCCAGAGTCTGTTAAGCGAAACAACCAGGGGTACACGGAATAATATTGCCGTTATCTTCGTATATTTGAAACCATTCTCTCAGCGAAAACGCACCGCTGAGCAAATAATGGACGCTTTGAATAAAGATATCAAACGTGCTGTCGATCAATCACGATGTCTTTTCGCAATGAACCTGAGCAGACTTGGACCGCCCATGGGACGCCCCTTTGAAATCAGAATCATTTCAAACAACAACGAGCTTCGTGACAATAAAGAAAAAGAAATCAGAAAATATCTGGAGACGTTACCAGGGGTATATGACATTGAAAACGATGACGTTGAAGGTAAAAATGAACTGAATCTTAAAATTAATCATGACATTCTTTCAAGAACCGGGCTTACTGTCGAAGACGTACTAACAACACTCCGTATCGCCTTTGACGGAATTATAGTTAGCAGCCTCTCTAACGTGGACAAAACTATTGAATTCAGGCTGCGCCTTAATAGCCGCGCGAGAGCGGATAAACAATTTATTGACAGCCTGCCGATAGCAAACAGCAATGGCAATATCATAAATCTATCAATGTTTACCACTTTGGTTGAACAGCCTTCGCGTGCCGGTATTCATCATGTAAACGGCAATAGAGCTACAACACTTTTCGGCAACACCGACCTGAAAAAAATATCTCCGATTGAAGTCATGAACAGAGTGAGTTCGCGTTTCTCTTCGGATGATACTGTCTCCATCGAATTTTCAGGCCAGCCTGTAGAAACTAACCTTATTTTTTCAGGTCTTGGATCAGCTGCTCTCGCTGCTTTTATAGGAATTTATTTTCTCATCTCGCTTATACTGAATTCCTTCTCAAAACCTCTGATAATAATGAGCTCCATACCTTTTCTGGTTATCGGATTTGCCTTTGTTCTTATCACGCACGGAATACCCGCTTCAATGATGGGAGGCATTGCCATGGTGGGCCTGATGGGGGTTATAGTAAACAATTCGATTATCATGGTTCATACAATCAGCAGACTTGCTGATGACGGTTCAATTACAAAAGAAAATATTATTCAGGGCTCGGTCTCGCGCCTCAGACCGGTTTTCCTGACCACAATAACAACAGTATTCGGCGTTCTTCCTACAGGTTATGGCATAGGCGGCTCAGATCCGTTTCTCGCGCATATGTCACTTGTACTGGCCTATGGCCTGCTTTTCGGTACAATTATTACACTTTTTATGGTTCCATTATTGTTCATGGCAGGCACGGATATTTCAAAAATTACAGGTAAAATATTCGGGAAATCAAATATTAATTAACAAGGCTTGATTTTAAAAGTTATCGGGTCAGAGCGGTGTGGGGGCAAACCTTGAAATGTGAAAATAAAAGTGAAGGGGTCAGTGGTGCAAACCATTTACTTCTGAAAATAGTATGAAAATAAATTGAACTTATTTATAATGTACGCCCCCTTTCTTCCCACTTTTTTAACTCATGTCTATAATTTCCACCCCAATATTTTTTCTTGAATATT
>JAFDFT010000527.1 GCA_019309685.1 Deltaproteobacteria bacterium | reverse complement strand
AAATAAGGAAACACTTGTCATGGCAGGGGAGATTGTTGTAAAAAGGGCATCTGAAAAAGGTGTAAAGATACTTCCAATTGACAGCGAACACAGCGCAATATTTCAATGTATTGCCGGAAGTCGCATGGAAGATTTAGACAGGATATTTCTTACAGGGTCAGGAGGTCCCTTTTTAAACCGGCCGTTAGAAGAATTTGCCGAAATAAAACCGGAAGATGCGTTGAATCATCCAATTTGGCAGATGGGCAGAAAGATAAGTATCGATTCTGCAACCATGATGAACAAAGGGCTGGAGGTTTTGGAGGCAAAAAGTCTTTTTGGAGTTCCACACGATAGAATCGAAATTTTAATTCAACCTCAGAGTATGATTCACTCCATGGTTTCCTTTAAGGATGGATCAGTAATGGCACAGCTCGGAATTCCCGATATGAAAGGGGCTATCGCATATGCCATGTCGTATCCTGAGCGGCTTCCTTTAGACCAGGGGCTGCCTGATTTTGCAGGTATCGGGGCTTTAACTTTTCAAAAGCCGGATTTTGAGAAATTTCCGTGCCTTGCTTTGGCCTACTCCGCATGTAAAACAGGAGAGACCTTGCCTGCGGTACTAAATGCCGCCAATGAAGAAGCTGTAAATGCTTTTTTAAGTCGACGTGTATCATTTACAAGAATTCATGAAATAATAGCTGAAACAATGAATCACCACAAAGTTGTCACAAATCCGACTCTTTCGGATATTATTGAAACGGATAAATGGGCGAGGAAGATAGCTGGTGAGCTGATAACCAGCTCATAGCTCAAAGCTCACAGGGAAAAAGGATTTTATGTCATTCCGGCGGAAGCGGGAATGATGGACATTTTTACGACATTATTTAGATGACAATAGAAATATTAGAAGTTGTTTCGGGTTTCGAGGTGCGGGGTATGAAGAATTATTTCCGATTAACAACACGCAACACGTAACGCGCAACCCGTAACCATGCTGTAATCACAAAAAATATAACTTTTAAAAAATCGCATTGCGTGCAGCACTAAACGTTGTTGCAGGATTAATCATGACCACAAACTTATTAGCATTTATCATTGTTCTGGGCGTCCTTATATTTTTTCACGAACTGGGTCATTTTCTTGTGGCCAGGTTATTTGGTGTCGGCGTTGAAAAATTTTCATTAGGATTCGGTCCCAGACTTTTTGGAAAGAAAATCGGCATTACGGATTACCGCGTATCAGCCATTCCTCTTGGAGGATATGTCAAGATGGTGGGGGAAGAGCCTGATACCGAAATTGATCCCAAGGATATACCAATCTCTTTCACTCACAAGCATGTCTTTAAACGTATATTAATTGTTGCAGCAGGACCATTTTTTAATTTCCTCCTGGCAGCGATAATATTTTTTGTAATGTTTCAAATATACGGCATATTTGTATTAAAGCCTTCCATCGGTTCTGTTCTGGACGGAAAACCAGCACACAAGGCCGGGCTTGTGAAAGGAGATATGATTGTTGCTATTGATGGTACCCGCGTTGAACTGTGGGAAGATATGGCTCATCTAATTGCTTTAAGTGATGGCAGGAAAATTGAAGTGACAGTGCGTCGCGGAGAATCTGAATTTAATGTACATCTTGTACCTGAACTTAAAATCGACAAGATATTTGGCGCAGAGATAAAAAGCTATATCATAGGGATAGGGAGCGGAAGCGATGGATTTGTAAAAAAGCTGAATCCTTTTCAAGCCTTTTCAGAAAGCATAAGCGAAACATGGAAGTGGACAAAAAGAACTGTAACCGGCATTGCCAGGTTGATTAAAGGTACAGAGTCTGTAAAAACCATAGGCGGTCCGATTCTGATTGCACAGATGGCCGGTCATTATGCAAAGAAAGGGGTAGCCAGCTTATCGTTTTTTATTGCGATTATAAGCATAACCCTTGCAATAATCAATTTCATTCCGATACCTGTCCTGGACGGTGGACATTTGCTATTTTTCTTTATAGAGGCGGTAATAGGGCGTCCTGTGGGTGTGAAGGTGCGTGAAGTTGCACAGCAGGCGGGAATGTTTTTGTTAATAATGCTTATGATATTTGTTTTTTATAATGATATAGCTCGTATATTTTTTAATTAAAATGGAATCGCTCCGCTCTGTCTTTTTATATTATTATCACGAAAACACGAAAGAGGGAAAGCACGAAATAAGTATGTAAATTTATTTTAATGAACTCGTAAAACCAAAGAATTTCTCTTTTTCGTGTTTTCATAATTTCGTGTTTTCGTGATGAAAGCTTTTAGTTCACCTATAAATATGAATTTGTACTTTGCTACAACAATCGACAACAATCAATTTTTATCATGCCACACCGACTTGAAATAGCGCTTAAACCAGGACTCTTTGATGCAATAGGTGAGGGGGTTCGTCAAAAGGCCAAAAACTATTTTGGGCTTGAATTTGACGAGGTTCGCACTGTAAATATTATTACCATTGATGCCGACCTGACTGGCGGTCAGCTTAAAACCATTCAGCATGAAATATTTACAAACCCTGTAACTGAAGTTTCATCTTTTGAACCCCTTGATATTGATTTTGA
>JAFDFT010000105.1 GCA_019309685.1 Deltaproteobacteria bacterium | reverse complement strand
TACTTGTGGGCCACCCCAGAAAATCGGGGTTGCTACGGCACCCGGGGATATGCTGTTGACGCGTATATGATACGGCCCCAACTCAACGCCGGCAATTTTGCTGAAGTGCGTTACCGCCGCTTTTGCAGCACTGTACAGAATACCGCCCTGCCCTGTCCGTAATGCCGCGATGCTCGAATTATTGATAATGCAGCCAGATTTTTGTTCCTTCATTATCGGCGCGGCGTACTTGATGCCGAAAACCACACTGCCCAGCAACAGATTCATACTGTAATCGAAATCCTCTTTGGTAACCGTCTCCAAACTGCCGCGATCCGTTCCCCCGGCATTATTGAACAGGCAATCCAACCGGCCGAAACGGTCCTTCGCCAGATCGATTACAGCTTTAATTTCATTCTCTTTCAGGACGTCGGTACGCTGGTAGATAACGCATTCGCCCAACCGATCCGCGATCATTTTTCCTTTATTCTCGGACCGTCCCGCAATCACAACCTTCGCACCCTCCGCCACGAACACTTCAGCCGTGGCCTCGCCAATTCCGCTGGTACCGCCAGTAATGACGGCCACTTTACCATCCAATCGTCCGCTCACTTCTTTCTCCTTTAATGTAAAATTAAAGCAATTTTATGTTTTTATGCACATCCCTCTTTTACGGAATCCGTGCTTCTAATCAACCAGGGTCTTGGGTATGTCTGCATACTTGGAGCGAAGATATTCACCCAAAGACTTGGCCTGGCCATCTACGCGGGTACTGGAGGAGACACCGTCCTGCAGAATGTCGTGAATGTAAAAATTGAGCGCCTTCAGATTAGGCAGTTCATACCGTTCGATTTTATACTGCGCTGTATCTTTCAAGAGCCGCTTTAGTTCATCAACGGTCAGATACTTATGCAGGAAACCATAGGCGGCATCGGTTTTCGCCCAGATGCCGAGGTTCGCGCATCCTCCCTTATCACCGGAGCGTGCGCCGAACAATCGGCCCAGGGGTATCCTGACGGTCTCACCGGTGGGTGCATCCGGTATGGCTGCCGGTTCCGTCTGATACTTGCTCTCCAAACCGAGTTGATTTGTGGGCACAACCTCTGTCTTCTTACCATCCAGATAGACGTATTCAATGAGATGTTTGCTATCGATCAACGCAGGCCAGTAGACAATGAAAGGCGTGCCTTGACCGGCTACCGGACGACCGGCCATGCCCGGAAAATTCGCCAACCCCAATTCTGTAGCCTTTGCATTCCACAAGCGGCCGACAAGAGCCGGATCTTTAGACTTACAGGTAATCCTCAGAGAAGCAAATGCTTCTTCATTCGTATCCGGATCTTCCTTATCACTACGAATCAGCTTAATTGCTACATCGTCAAACTGATCTTTGCCGCCCAGGCTGTCGAATAAAGCATCGGTAAATATTTTTGCCTTCTCTTCAACATCCAAACCCGCTATTAACAGTTCCAGGCCATTGCGGTAGCCTCCCTGCACATTAATGCACACCTTGTGAGTGGAGGTGGGGCTGCTGCCCCGAACACCGCTGACACGCACCCGGTCCTCTCCGGTCTGTTCGACTGTCATGGTATCGAAATGACCGATGACATCCGGATTCAGGTATGCTGGTGTCGATATCTCATAGAGAAGTTGGGCCGTAACAGTGCCCACAGAGACCAATCCACCCGTTCCCGGATGCTTGGTAATGGTAAAACTGCCGTCCTCTTCGATCTCAGCCAGGGGGAAGCCGACATTTCTGTAACTGGGTACTTCTTGAAAAAAGGAGTAGTTACCCCCCGTTGCCTGGGCACCGCATTCGATGATATGACCGGCCGCAAGAGCGCCTGCCAGCTTATCATAGTCGTCCCGCTTCCAATCAAACTTCCATGCTGCAGGACCGATGACCACTGCCGCGTCTGTTACCCGGGGAGCGATAACAATATCGGCGCCACGATCCAGCGCTTCCTTGATGCCCCAGCCGCCAAAATACGCGTTTGCGCTCACGGGTGTCAGACCGGAACTTGCCAGGGACGTGTTTTTTTCAAGATGAATGAATGCTTCACCGGCTGCCTGAAGTTCTTCCATCCGGGGCATCAGGTCATCCCCGTCAATATAGGCCACTTTTGCTGATACGCCCATCTCGTCGATAATATTCTCTATTTCATTGGCCATACTCTTAGGATTCAATCCTCCCGCATTGCTGACGATTTTGATGCCTTTATCCATACACGGCTTGATGACGTCTTTTACCTGTTTTAAAAAAGTGCCGACGTACCCGGCCTTCTCGCCTCGCGACAGACGTTGATTGTAGAGGATAGCCATCGTCAATTCCGCCAGGTAATCGCCTGTTAGAAAATCGATGGGGCCGCCTTCCACCATCTCCCGTGCTGCCGATAGCCTGTCACCATAGAACCCGCTGCAATTTGCTATGCGTACAATATTACTCATGTATCAGTTTCTCCTTTTCGCCCCCCTGTCTTTTACCTCTTTCGGGGATAATGTCAAAATTCGTTTAGCTTTCTTCAGTTTCAGATAGAACAATAAGCAGTTCACCGTTGGCCACCTGGTCGCCCTCCTGGACCCTTAGTTCACTGACCACACCATCGGCCGGTGCCGTAATTCGGTGTTCCATTTTCATCGCTTCCAGGATGAGCAGCAGTTTCCCGGCTTCGATTTGATCACCAACAGAAACACAAGTGGCGATCACTTTGCCCGGCATAGGCGCTGTAAGACCACCGGAGACGCCGCCCGGGTCCCGCTCCGGGAATCGGGGCAGTTCAATCAACTCGATCTGGCCTCCCGGACCATGAATGAGCCATTTGTCCCCTCGGAGTGTTACGGTAAAAGACAGACGGCTGTTATCGATTTGTAGTGAAATCAGACGTTCTTCTCGAGAGTGAACAACTACTCGATATTCCGCATCTTCCGACATGACCAGGAAACTGCCATAATGAATCTCCCAGCAGCAAGCTACAGGGAATAATCAAGTTCAAGTATCGGTTGCCGAGCATGTTGTCAACTGTATATCAAAGTTTTGTAGAAATCGGGTAGGCTAATTCAGAAATCCTATAAAGTGGACCTCATGATCGAGGGTCGAGCCACAGTAACTTTTTAATATCTTAGTTAAAAAGCTGAATAATGGGCCTATTTTAGGCCCGAGTTAAACTTTCATTGTTTAATCGTGGTCACCCAGTTAAATTTCCAAAGGAAGTTGCGATGCATCATTTAACAGGGTAAATCTTAATCGAGTGGCTTTTAAGTAAAAACCGCCCGGTTAAACATTTTTGCGATTGAATTATTCGACGAAGAGGATTCGCTCAGGCAATTATTTTCCCCCCGCATATAGTGCTTTCTACACTGATATTTTTTATTTCATTTACAGGCACTGACACGGGATTACGGCTTAGAATAACCATGTCTGCGCGCTTGCCCGGTGTGAGGCTTCCTTTAACAGATTCTTCGAACTGGGAATAGGCTGCATCTATTGTGAACATCCGAACGGCTTTTTCGGGTGTAACAGATTCCTGGGGTTCAAAGCCTTCCCTGGTCACGCAGCACTGGATAGCATGAAGGATGTCCATTGATTCAATGGGCGCGTCTGAAGAGCAGGCAACTTTTACACCGGCGTCAACAAGAGATTTTAACGGGTATGCCCACTTAAGCCGCTCCGGTCCCAGTATATCCACAAGCCAATCTTTTTCCGAATGGATGAACATGGGTTGAGTGGAAACAACCAGGTTAAGGCGTGCGATATCGTTTATCAGGTCAGGTGTTAAAAGCGAAGCATGCTCCAGCCTGTGACGATGGTCCGGATTGGGAAATTTCGCGAGTAATCGGTCAAAAAGATCGAGGCATATCCTTGTTGAAGCGTCGCCAATGGTATGAATAGCGATCTGCAGGCCTGCCTTATGGGCGATTTCCATCCTGCGATATATCTCGTCTTCTGGCAGCACCATGAAACCGCTTTTGTCCGGCTGGTCCGTAAATGGCCGTGATAAAAAGGAAGTTCGTGAACCGAAGGTGCCGTCACCCCATATTTTAAACGCGCCTATTCTGTGACCTTTGCCTATTTCTTCATGGTGAAGGTTTGATTTTCGAATGGTATCAAAAGGGGAGATGTCTTTGGCCGCCAATATGCCGTACAGGCTGACCGGGATCGAGTCTAAAACCAGTTCCATCATAGGGACATCAAATGCTCCCTGTGAACCAGCCACACCTTCTTCATCTGACTGAATGACCATGCCAATGGAAGTGATACCAAATGAAGCTATTTTTTTAAATACTTCAGCCGCGGATTCAGTAATAGTGTCGAGTTCAGGAAGGGGCATGGCTTTAAGAATAATTTTCATGGCAGATTCGCGGAAGCGGCCCATGGGGAACCCGTCCGGTTCCCTGTCGATTTTTCCGCCTTTGGGGTCACCGGTTTTATCGGAGCCTCCAGCTTCCTCTATCGCCCTGGTGTTGGCAATAACCATATGTCCGTCACGCTTTACAATAATAGCCGGGCGGTCCGGGCAGGCTGTATCAAGATCATGTCGATCAGGCAGCACGGGTTTGTCCATGGACTGTTCATCAAACTGAAGACCTAAAATCCAGTTTGATGATGTCTCTTTTTCTGATGCCTGCTTTAGCCTGTCTTGAAGATCTTTAATAGAGGTAACACCCCCCAAATCTGTATTCATGTTGTAAAAGATCATCAGGGTCGGGTGGGTGTGAGCGTCTATGAATCCGGGGAGTAAGGCCGAACCCTTTAGGTCAATTAACTCCGGGCTTTTTCCCAGTCTGGACAGGCAGTAAGCCTTATCCCCTGCAGCGGCAATTCTGCCGTTTTTAACCGCAATCGCTTCAGCCGATGGATTCGCGTCATCTATAGTATAAATATCACCGCCGAAATAAAGCTGTTCATTTGATGCCACTGTAGGTCCTCATTTTAAGGTTTGTATTGTGAAAGTATTTGCCGGACATTTATGGATGGAAACTAGTTAGTGTCCGTCCAGAAATTAGATATTTTGTTCGAGTTCAAGGAAGGCGAAAACTTTAACCGAAAGAATACATTGAGTATTTCGAGGATTAAAATTTGAGCCCGCCAAAGGCGGATGTTCCACCTGACGCAGAAATCGGGCAAAATAGCAATTTATTGGTGGGCACTAGTTAATAATTACGGCAGATGAAACCGCGTATTTATTCAATGCTCCTTCATCCAGATCAACGCCCCATCCCGGTCCTTCCGGCACTTTTGCTGTACCGTTATCATAATTGATCGGTTTTACTATGAGATCGTCCTCCATCATTACCTGGCCGAAAAGTTCTGTGGCATGGCCCAGGGAATAATGCCTGGCAGCAGCCACATGGATATGCATGGCCGAGGCTATGCCAAGAGGCTGGTTGTGCAATACTGCTCCCATGCCCTGCGTTTCCGCGTAGGATATGGCCCGCAGCATGCCGGTAACTCCGCCGGGGCGTTCAGAGTTTAAACCTATTATGCCGATACCGCCTAAATTTACCAGCGTGGTAATATCCTGCAGGGAAAAACAGCCTTCATGAGACATGATGGGTGTGTCCACGCTTTTTTGCACATATGCCATTCCCGGGTAATTGTCAGCAGCAACCGGCTGTTCCGCGAAATCGATGTGATACGGCTCAATTGCTCTTATAGCACGTACGGCTTCGGGCGGGGAATAGGCCTGGTTGTAGTCAACCCTCAGCCTGATATTGTTTCCAAGTTTTTCTCGGATCCCGGAGATCACTTCAACATCATGTTCAATGCTTTGCCCGAGTTTGACACGAAATGTTCTCATGCCTCCATCAAAAAGCATCAGGCACAGATCTATCATAGCATCTGTTCCCATCAAAGGGATAAGGGCTGCCAGGGGGATTTCGTCTACAGTCTGTCCACCCATGAAATCATGGGCAGACCTTCCGGTGATCTTTCCCATTAGATCATAGCAGGCCATATCGATTAATCCTTTGGCCATTTCATTGCGGGTCACGTTGTTTTCCATGAGGCGTCGGATTTTTTCCGTGTTAAAAGGGCTTTCACCAAGAACGTAATTACACAGACCGTTTTGAATGACATCAATGACCTGGTCCGGGGAGGTTCCGGATTCAGGAAGCCATAAAAATATTTCTCCAACACCAGTATTGCCATGATTGTCTATCAATTTGCAAATGACAAAATCACCTCCTGTCCACGGCTCCTCAGCGGCAATAGCCATCCCAAGGCCCCCTTTGCTGTTTTGCATCAGTTTTAACACATCCTCGTGAAAAGGAACAAATACCGGTGTGAGTTCGATTTTTACAATCCTATCCATTTGTTTTCCCTGTCAATCTATTTTCAGCATTGATGCCACGGCCATGATGAGAAACGCGATGATAACAAGTACCTGGAAAAACCCGTTACCAAAAATTCCGAGTTTCCATTCAGGATCCTTTACATCACCGTATTTCCTGGCCGCTCGTAAAACCGGGACGACCATAATAGCAAACAGCAGGGCGATAGAGCCTCCAGCAAGGCGCATAAACCCGAGGAAATCACTTATCCCGGTGATAACTATTAGTAATGTAGGTAACGTTGCCGCGAACCAGGAAAGCTTTTCCCCCCAGTTCATCCTTTCTTTAAGGATAACGGCAAGGGCGAATGAAATAGACCAGTATGAAGTCAGCATAGCAAGAAGAATAAACAGGCTGCCAAAAATAAATGCCCAGTCTCCAAGGGCCTTTCCCCAGCCTGTGATTGCAACCCGTGTGACCTCTTTTGATATTCCTGCCGCAAAAACAGTAACGATGACAACAACAACAAGGTTCATTGATATTCCCAGTATAATCGCTTTGGGAACTAACGGTTTGTTCCAGTGAAGTCCTTCTACTAACTGCGGAATTGAAAAAAACGCGGCAAAGCTGAACATGATCATTCCATAAAGGGCTAGGATTTCATTTGTTCCTCCCCTGCCAGCAGGAGAAATGCTGAAAGGGAGTTTTAAAGAAGCAGCAGCTAGAATTCCAACAAGGATAAAAATCCCGATCACAGAATACTTCTCGCTGATCCCAATAGCTTTGAGCCCGAAAAATACTACTCCTGCGGCTATTATGTATGTTAAAAAATGACCTGACCAAAGTGGCACGGAAATTAGATCCCTAAGGATTTCTCCTCCTCCCGCGATATACGCTGAAAGGTTGGCCAGAAACGCGAATACTATCATCACAAAAAAGAACCACGTGAAAAAAATCGCGCCCCTCCCGCGAAAAAGAAATTTACCGAACGATTCCACAAGTTGAGATGAAGAAGAATCACGCATGGCCATTTCCGCTATCATTAAATGAATGAGCACGCTAAAGAAAAAGCTGATAATAAGAGTAATTAGAAATGGTAAAACCCCTGTAAGTGACGCAAGGTATGGAACTGCCATGATCCCCCCGCCGATGCCAAACCCGGTGACAATAGACGCTGCTTCGAACGAAAAAAGTACGTTGTTTTTTGGTCTGCATGGTCATGCTCCCCTGTTTATGTAGAATTTTTTTTGTGTTATTGCGCATGTGTGAACCCGCCTGAGTGTCAAGCTTCATAAACTGTTTTACCATCGACAATGGTGGTCAGCACACGTGTTTCCAGCAATTCCTCCGGTGGTAGCGCGGCAATGTCGCGATCAATAATAATGAGATCGGCCAATTTGCCGGGTTCGATACTCCCCAGTTTGGCCTCGTCTTTGCTCAAATAAGCACCGTTGTATGTGTAAATCCTGATTGCATCCATTATACTAATGGCTTCCTCAGGACCGATCACTTGCCCGGAACTGGACTTTCGAGTGACAGCCGCGTACATCTGCACAAAAGGGCTATAAAAAGTAATTGGGCAATCATTGTTGCCTCCTGCGATGATACCCATCTCTTTCATGGTTTTGTGCGGGTGCAGCCATCGACTGCGTTCCGGACCGAAATTCTCCATGTACTGATCTCCAAGACCGTACATATAACCAATGCTGCTGGAGGGGGTTACGCCCAAGGCCTTGATTCTTTCCAGTTGTTTTGGTGTGCTGCAGCTGTTGTGCTCGAGCCTGTGTCTCATATCCGGCATCGGTTTTAGCTTCTGAGCTTTTTCAATACAATCCAGAGCAATGTCGATCCCCTTGTCACCGATA
>JAFDFT010000526.1 GCA_019309685.1 Deltaproteobacteria bacterium | reverse complement strand
TCACTTTCTTTTTCTTTTTCGCCACTTTCCTTTTCGCCGGCGCCTTCTTCTTCACTGTCTTCTTCTTCGCTGCGGCTTTTGCCTTCTCAGCAGCCTCGGCTTTCTTCAGATCGGTTTCAAATTTTTTGATCTTTCTTTCAAGACCAGCGATAGCCTTTTTGTTTGCAGCAATCCATTTCTTGATTTGTTTTGATGATGCCATAAAGTCTTTCCTCCCTGTAGGTTAAAAGTTATTAACTTTTTAAAACATACAAACAATCCCCAAATCAGAACTTCTAGACAACCTTGAACTTTGTTAGACTTATAACACAATACTTTAGAAAATAAAACCTTTTTAACGTTTTAATGTATTATTATGCATAATCTCAATCGAAATCTTTGATAACAACCACCATCACTTGCCAACTTTAGCAGTTCTAAATTTGATCAAATATATAACATATAAGTTATACTAGAGCAACTTTTTCGGTTTCGGTATATCCTTCACCCTTTTGGCCACTCCAAAAGCGATGTATATAATCCACAATATCAACCCGATGTGAAGCACATCGTTTTCATTAAACCAGATCCCCTGATCCCAAAGTTTTTTTGCAAAACCGAAACCTAAGAAAATATAGTACACCGCCATAACAGCACCTAAAAACAGCCAGGTAATCATAAGAGAAAAATCCATCTTCTCTTTAAGTTTAGAATACCTTATTGCGTTAATGACAAATAAGATTACATAGCTCGGTGTTGTAAATAAGACTATGAGTTCAAAGGAGACAAAGAGCTTATTAGGGATAAAAGCGCCGGCCAGACAAAAGGCAGAATAAATACCTGTGTTTACTACTGCATAGATGGGCAATACCCTTTTCATGACTATCCCTGCTGAGGAATGAGCTACTGCCATCACCATGGCATTAATACTTATAATCGAGACCAAGTAATAATAAATTTCAACCCAACTGGCATACGAACAGATCTCTCTACCAGCGCATTTAAGTTCATAACTGAGAGCTTGGTAAGCGGTACCACCTAAAATAGCTTGGACACCCCACAATATCAAAGCGATGCCCCACCATAAGCGGGATTGATGATTCTTCCGAATCTTTAAAAAGTAAGAACCAACTACGATACCTAGAATGCCCAGAAAATAAACCAAAAAGGTTGAAGTGGGTTCCATGAAAATAACCTCTAGCGAACCCAGTGATATATTTACGTGAGGATGTGTATTCAACCACATTTCCGGTGTCGTTTCCGGAGAGTAAGGTATTGCACTCAAACGATCACAACCGGATAAAATTATTAAATATAAAAATATAAAATATAAAAGTTTTTGAGGTTTAAGAACTTTTGGAAGGGAAAAAGGAAAAGTCACAGAGAAAAATGTGAAAACAGTTTTAAAGTATTTCAATAGGAGCCCTCTTTTAAATACTTTATAAAAACATACAATATTTTATAGGAATTTCGAGAATACTGGTAAATTGTTCAATTGCCAAAACAATAATATCTTAAATGTCAAATATATTAATTTGCGAACTATAGCATCACTAGATATTCTATTCAATTTTTATTTATGAACTCGCTTAATGTAACAGAATAAACTCACCTTCATATCGTCATAGATATAACACGATTTATAGCACATTGCTTTAGGCAATGGAAACATTTTGGGGCTTTTGGAATAGCATGAAAATAGCCGATATCGAAACTTCTGGTAAATTGCTTTAATGCTCAGCTTTACCCGCATGGCAATAACGAACCGAAGACTTGGAAACGGTTAAAATAAATCCGGGGAAATATCCAAAATGATGTTCCACGGACTTATTTTAAATTGCATATATTTATTAACTTATCGGAATTTTAAAAAGTTGTCTGCTGTTTTAATATTCTACAAGTCTTCATTCTCGCAATCAGTATAGGTGTTATTACCATCCCCGCCAACACAATCATCGGAAGTGCCGGGTCCCCCATCAAGCGTATCGTTGCCGGCAAGGCCACTAAGAAGGTCGTTGCCCTTTCCACCATGCAGAACGTCATCGCCGCCCATGCCACTCACATGGTCATTGCCGTCGCCGCCCCAGAGGATGTCGTTACCGGTATCACCACCAAGAACGTCATGGCCGCCATCGCCATGCATCTTGTCTTTGCCCCCACCACCAGACATAACATCACCGCCGTTACCGCCAAACAGCTCGTCATCGCCGTCATGACCCAAAAGTCTATCCATACCGTTGCCGCCCTTCAGAATGTCGTTGTTGTTCCCACCTTCCAGCCTGTCGTTCCCGTCGCCGCCATAAAGCATGTCTCAGCCTGGTCCGCCTTCAATGTGGTCTTTGCCGCTTCCGCCTTCAATTAAGTCGTTGCCGTTGCCGCCAATCAATGTGTCACTTCCACCGAGGCCCTGTATTTTATCGTCACCATCACCGCCGCAGATGATGTCATCACTTCCGAATCCGTAAATCTTATCGTTGCCGCCTAACCCATGTATGACATCTCTACCTGTGGTGCCTTTGATAATGTCATCACCGTTCTTTCCAATAATTGTACAGGGCTTTCCATTGCACTTTATTAGGTTTTTTTTGTTTTAGGCTGGACTTTCATG
>JAFDFT010000525.1 GCA_019309685.1 Deltaproteobacteria bacterium | reverse complement strand
CACAGGGCTTTTTTTATAGCCCTAAAAGAAGCTGAATCTCTTTTAACAAAAAGAAATTCTTGACAAATTAAACCCTGTCATCTTAAATTTACTATTCCTTAAATACAATATTTACTATTTAAAATCTTCAATTCAATTTTCCATTCACTAAATTAACAAATAAAGCTGTTAATTGTTTCGTTACACATTATTTGCATTTAAATTATCCGCAACAGTTAAAAAGTGCTTATCTTCACAACACTCTATTTGTTCGTCTTTAAGATAATTTTAAAGGAGAAGAAGACATGGTATCAAAAGATAAGGTTTTTCACAGCAATGACATGGAAGCAATATGGCAAAGGTTCTGCGGATTCTTAGATCTGTCTGTAGATGAATTTATGGAAATACAGGAATCACTATTGCTTGATCAGATCGACCTTGTTTCAAATAGCGACCTGGGGAAGGAAATCATGGGAAGCACCAAGCCCATAAGCCTGGATGATTTTCGTAATAACGTACCACTTACCACCTATAAAGACTATGAACCTTTTATCGGCGATTGCCAGGAAGATGCGTTGTTTGATAAGCCATTTTATTGGGCTCATACAGCAGGCAGCAGCGGCAGCTTTAAATGGGTGCCGTATTATTTGAGGAATGATGAAGTCTTGAGCAAAGGCACTATCGCCGCCTTTATTTTAGCGGCTGCAAAACGAAAAGGCGAAATAAATATCAGGCCCGGCGGAAAAGGTTTTATTAACTTCCCCCCACGGCCATACATATCCGGATGGGCGGCTTATCACACGATCAAACGCATTTCCGCGCATGTATTTCCTCCTATAGAGCAAGCAGAAAAAATGGAATTTAAAGAAAGAACGCAAACCGGCCTCAAATTGGCATTAAACTTGCAGCTTGATGCAGTGTGTTGCATGAGCAGTATTCTGGTGAAAGTCGGGGAAACCATGAGCGATGAAACGCAAAAGATGAATATTTTGCCATTCCTGTTTCGCCCGTTGGTTTTAGCACGTTTTCTACGCGCCCGGATACAGGCAAATAGAGAAAATCGGCCCGTACTTCCAAGAGACTTATGGCATCTTAAAGGAATTGTTGCGTATGGGGTAGACACGTCTGCGTATAAAGATAAAATAGAATATTACTGGGGACAGACTCCTTATGAAATTTATGTGTCGACTGAAGTAGGAGTTATGGCCATTCAGGCGTGGAATAAAAAAGCGATGACACTGGTTCCGGACAGCGCGTTCTACGAATTTATACCTGAAGAAGAATGGTTTAAAAGCAGAGAAGACGAAAAGTACAAACCCGCAACATTGCTTTTAAATCAAATTGAAGCCGACAAGCGCTATGGATTGGTCATCAGCAATTTTTATGGAATGCCCCTTCTCAGATACATTATGGGGGATTTAATTAAAGTAGTTTCTCTTGACGATAAAGATACTGGGATAAAATTGCCGCAGATTGCTTTTAACTGTCGCGGCGACGATATGATTAGCATTGCCGGTTTCCCATGGTTAAATGAAAAATTTGTTTGGCATGTTTTGGTAAACACAGGCATTAAATATACCGATTGGACACTTCGAAAAGAATGGGAAAAGGGTACACCTGTTCTTCATCTGTATATTGAACTTAAGGAAAAACAGACAGCTCAGGAAGTGAAAACCCTTGTTGAACATCATCTAAAAAAAGGTGACAGCAATTTTACTGATCTCGAAAACCTTCTTGAGATACGTCCTTTAAAAGCAACGTTGCTGTCAGAAGGGACATTCCAACGCTACTATGACGAAAAGGTCAAGGCCGGATATGACTTGGCCCGCTTAAAACCCAAGCATATGAATGTATCGGATGATGTTATTCAAGAATTGATGAGACTAAGCACAGAATAAATAGTACTTAGGACATTAAGATGAATCTTAGCTATCTTCTGCCGCCAATAATTGCCGGGGTCATATGTTTAGCCCTTGGCCTGGTGGTTATTCTCAGTAATTTTCGGAATCCAATACATCGTCTATTCGCGTATAGTATTTTCGGTTTTGCAGGCTGGGCATTCGCGATATTTTTTATGCGTTCCAGTCCTGATCTGGAGAGCGCCCTGTTTTGGGACAGGCTGGTATTTCCCTTTGCTGCGGCCGGCGTTGCATTCTATCTTCACTTCACTATCAAATACAGTGAACTGAGTTTTCCACGAATCCTACTATTTCTTTCTTATCTTTCTGTTATTACACACTCTGTCCTTATCTCCAAAGATCTTCTCATACCCGCCATGCAGATGAAGCCTTACGGTTACGCACCGATTCCTGGAGTTCTCTTTTTCCCTGCTCTTATAATACAGTACATGTGGGTAGGTCTGGCAGGAATAAACTTAATTAGAGGGTATAAAAAAGCCATATCCTATGAAGAAAAAAACCGAATCACTTATCTTTTAGGTGCGCTGTGTGCCTTTTTACTCTTAACCCTGCTCGACTTTTTACCCCTTCTTGGCCTGCCGCTGTATCCGGGCGCCATTATCGGCAATATTATATTTTGCCTGCTGACTGTTATAGGGATTACAAAACACAATCTCCTTGACGTGCGCTTTGTCATTCGAAAAGGCACAG
>JAFDFT010000104.1 GCA_019309685.1 Deltaproteobacteria bacterium | reverse complement strand
TTTAAATTATGCACATCATCTATCTCATCCGCAGTCACAAACGCGGGTCCCATTGGCGCGAAGGTATCAAATGACTTCCCTCGAAACCACTGCTGATCTGAAAATTGCGCTTCCCGCCCGGATACGTCATTCATCACTGTATAGCCCGCGATATAATCAAAGGCATCTTTCTTTTTAATTTTCTTGCCTTCTTTGCCGATAATGACTGCCAATTCTACTTCCCAATCCACCTGCCCGGAGCCGGTCGGAAGTACAATCGGATCATACGGTCCGCACAAAGTGTTAGGGGTCACAAAGTGTTAGGGGTCTTGCAGAAAAGCAGCGGTTTTTCCGGAACGTCCATCCCGCCTTCTTTGGCGTGCTCAACATAGTTCTTTCCAAGGCAAATTATCTTTGAAGGATGACAAACCGGCCAAGATAAACGCACATCTATCTTCTCACCCTGATCGGTTGCATCTTTGACCTTATCAAGCCACCCTTGTCTGAAAAATGCTTCACTAATATCGGGGATGTCCGGGAAGATCTTTCTTAAATCAATAACCCTGTCTTCTTTGAGCAATCCGGGTTTTTCATTTCCTCTTTCACCAAACCGAATAAGTTTCATTTCTTATTACCCTTTGCTTTTAGGCCATCTTCATAGCATTTGCCGCTGTACCAGTTCATCTGCCTGCAAATGCCGCGAATAATACTGACTTCTCTGGCCCGAAGCTGCATGCGTGTAAAAAATTGACGCAGCCTGTTCATCCAGTAATCCGGATTTTCATGATTGATATAGTCTATGCGAACCAGTATCTCTTTTAGCTGATCATACATACCATCCAGCTCATGGCGGGTGGCAAGCCGGGGCATAGATTTACTTTCTCCTTGTATCGATGCCTTAAACAACTCATAGCTCATTATCATGACCGCCTGCGCCAGATTGATGGAAGAAAATTCTGCTGTAGGAATGTTTACAAGGGCGTGACAATACCTGAGGTCCTCATTTGAAAGCCCCCTGTCTTCAGGGCCAAAAAGAATGGCGATCTGGTTTTCCTTAGAAATGGGTATCAGGTTTTCAGCGAGTATAGGTGGCGAAATCACAGCTTGCCGCTGGCCGCCAAGCCGCGCCGTCGTGCCGGCCACATAGTTAAATGGTGCCAGCGCAGTTTTAACATCCGAACAAATTTCGATCCTCTTCACGATATCGGCGGCCTCATGGGTTGCCAGCTTCAATATTTTTTCAACATCGTAATTTTCAGGATTCAAAACCACGAGCTTTCCAATGCCCATGTTTCGGATAGACCTGGCGGCAGCCCCGATGTTTTCCGGATACCGGGGCTGTTTTAAAACGATTGTAATATTTTCAAGATTTATGATATCTCGCATTAAACAGCGATTTCGAATTGATTAAAAAAATAGCCTATTTCGAATGCAGCCGATTCCGGTGAATCTGAACCGTGCACCACGTTTTTTTCTATATCTGTGGCAAAATCCTTCCTGATGGTACCTTCTGCTGCTTCCTTGTAATCTGTAGCGCCCATGATATTTCTATACCTGGCGATAACATTGTCACCCTCCAGGACCATGACAACCGCCGGCCCGGATGACATAAAATCAGTCAGGCTGTCAAAAAAGGGCCGTTCCTTATGCACGGCATAAAACCCCTGTGCCTGCTTTTTCGTCATCCAGATCATTTTCATGGCAATGATCTTCAGATCGTTTTCTTCGAGTCTCTTAACAACTTCTCCGATAATGCTCCGGCCAACGCCGTCGGGCTTAATAATCGATAATGTTCTTTCCATTTCAACAAATCCTTTCTTTCATATATTTTAATCAACGGCCAATACCAAAAGGGTGCGCACAAGTCAACAACGGCAATTTCCGGTTAATTCTCTAACGGGTAACAAATCCCAATTGCTATTGACAAAAAATTAGTCGAATTTTAGTATTAGTAGTTTCATAAAATCAGAATGATGACAAAGTAAAAAGTTCAAGTTTCCCGCCTGTGGCGGGATTTCCGCTTTGCTCCAACAAACGTCGCAAATCCCGAGGAATGAGGCGTACTTATAGTACGCTGCAGTGACTTGCCCTGTTAAATCGGCTCCGCCGTCTCGCCAAGCGAGAATTTAACAGGGCGAGGGTGCAGTGCAACACAGGAATTGGACTTTTTACGAAGTCAGCAAGCTAAATATATTGGGAGTTTACCTATGCCGATTTATGAATTTTACTGCAATGGCTGCAACACCATATTTAATTTTTTTTCAAACACCGTAAATACATCAAAAACGCCGAAGTGCCCAAAATGCAAAACCATAAAGCTTTCAAGGCAGGTTTCTCTCTTTTCCTTTACAGGCAAAGCATCTGAGGAAGGTGATATGGATGATCTTCCTATTGATGAGAGCAAAATGGAAAAAGCCATGGAAATGATCACCAACGAAGCAGGCAATATCAATGAAGATGACCCCAAACAGGCCGCCAATATGATGAGAAAACTCACTGATATGACCGGCCTTGAACTCGGCCCGAGAATGGATGAAGCCTTAAAACGGATGGAAAAGGGCGAAGATCCTGAACAGATAGAAGCGGAAATGGGCGATATGCTTGAAGACGAAGATCCGTTTATCCTGCCGGATAAAAAGGGGAAAAATATTAAAGCGCAGCGGCCTCCAATAAAGGATGAGACGTTATATGATCTGTAACCAGTTTCCAGCCATAAATGGCCCTTTTTCCCCAATTTCTGTGTCAAGCTCAGATTTTAATCCTCGAAATACTTCATGTATTACTACGGTTAAAATTATCGCCTACCTTGAAATTGAACAAAAATTGCTTATTTATGGATTGGAAAAATGTTTAAATGCCCATCTTTTAAAAATGAACTAATTGACAGTCGGACATCAAATAAAGCAAGCGGTTGGATATAAAAATTCTTCAAAAACATCATAACTTCAAATTAAGTTGGGGGGGGTTATTCATGAAAAAAGAAATCCTTGATAAAATTGAAGTTAAACGGGGCGATGTTACAAAACTGAAGGTGGACGCCATTGTAAACGCAGCCAACGTGTCTCTGCTTGGCGGCGGCGGCGTGGACGGCGCCATTCACCGGGCAGCAGGTCCCGAACTGTTAAAAGAATGCAAGTCCATCGGCGGATGCCCCACAGGAGAGGCTAGAATTACAAAAGGTTACAATCTTCTAGCTAAATACGTTATTCATACAGTTGGCCCTGTTTACAAGGGAACTATAGAAGATAGCCGCTATTTAACAAATTGCTATCAAAATAGCCTGCGTCTGGCAGTTGAGAACCAAGCAGCCTCCATTGCCTTTCCTGCAATTTCCTGCGGTGTTTATGGATACCCCATCCAAGACGCGTGCCGGATCGCTATTGACTCTACATGTAATTTTCTGAAAACAAACGAATCAGTCAAAAAAGTTGTGTTTATTCTTTTTTCGACAGAAGATTTGAAAATTTATAACGATTATCTGGCTAAAATCACTTAATTCTTATAAAAATTAACCACTTATGCACCATGGAGAATATAAATGGTTACCGCTTGACAAATCTAATTCACGTTACTATTTTAGGGGAATCTGATAACTGTATCTCGCATAATGCTATTTATGGCAGAATAAATGAAATCAAGGAGGACATAATGGTTGAAGTTACAGCGACGGCCACAGAACAAGTGGCTGAATATTTTAAAGGCAAAGAGGTTTCACCGATTCGGATTTTTCTAAACGAAGGTGGATGAGGGGGTCCATCTATGGCAATGGCTCTGGATGAGCTCAAAGACACTGATGATACTTATAAGGTTGATGGATATGAGTATATCGTAAATAAGGATTTTATGGAAAAAGCAAAATCAATCAAAATTGATTTTCTCGAAGTTGGTTTCAAAATTGACAGCAGCATCGACTTGCAATCTGCCTGTTCAAGCTGCAGCACAACCGGTAGTTGCTGTTAACTATAAAGCTTAAATTAAATAATAAAAGGGCAATACACTCAGTGTATTGCCCTTTTATTATGAGGCCTTTGAAAAACCCTACTTTTCGCCCAATTTCTGTGTCAGGTGGAACATCCGCCTTTGGCGGGCTCAAATTATTAGATATTTTAGGCGCCCACTACTATTTACCCGTTAACTATTCACTCTTGATTCACTCTTAGAACACGGAATACAAAGCAGCGCCCCGTCCTTACCCGAAACCATTTTGGTTGACATGGTCATTTCCCCGCATTTGGCACAAGCTTCCGAGCGTGCTAGAGGTGCGTACGGCGGCATAAAAAAATCTATCTCATGAGTTGAAAAAACTTCGTCAAAGGGTCTTGATAGCAAATCCTTTGTTTTTAGCATCTTATGTGTTTGCTTCTCTTTATTGCTCGCGGTACCGTCAGAAATGGCTTTATCAAGCTTATCGAATTTTTCCTTTTTTTCCCCCTTATAATTATAAAACTCGGTACGGGAAAACCGGTACCCCTTTTTATGTGAACGGCTAAGAATTGTATACGCGTTTTTACCGTAATTCTCTATTTTAAGATTTCCTTTTCCAGCAGTTGTGCCAAGAATCACCTGCAGCCCGTCAACCGCACATGAATCGTTTTCTGCAATAGCTACGACTTCTTCATCATGTGATCGATGAAGATCTAAAAGATCCGCTGCTTCTTTCGCAACAAGGTAGCCATATACCAGCCCGGGACACAGGTGGCCGTGAAATTCAACACACCGCTGAAGGTCTTTGGAAATACTGTCTTTTAAATCTGAATATATGTCCATAAGAATTTTCTTGCCTGAATTTTGCATAAATTGGAGGATTTCATATGCCCCGCAAGCGGGATTTCGCTTGCGCTCAACAAGCTTCATCTAAGGGTGAAGCTATAGTGAACTATTGCGAACCCTTAGTAACGCTGCATATGGGAGCCTCCGGTTTACTCATCGGGTGAAAATTGATGAGAAAAAAGAATATCCCCCTTTTACCATGTACGCGAAATGCTTCAATGTTAGAATATTACCGGAACTATTATGATGGCACATGGAAAAAGGTTCTCATCAATTTTCATGCAAGATTCAGGTATTATTTGTTAAGGGGCTACTGATCCAAAGTCGCCTCAATAGTGCTCGCGTTATCTGATGCATCTGAGTCCACAGTAACTCCCGTGGATTGACCGGCCCATTGCTCGGGGTACATTGTTTTTAAAACAATTCCAAACATGAATTCTACAAGCGCGGTCGCAGTAAGTGCAGCTTTTGGGAAACTCAACGAATCTTTCATCCGCACAAACTCTTCCCGCTTTGATTTTAACTGACCGATATCTTCCAGCAGCTTTATTGTCTTCTCTTTATCAGTCAACTGCGTTATCACGCTGCCTTCTTTGTTTTCGATCTTTTCTTTGAGCTTCTGAACTTTTTCATGTGAAGACTCAAGCAGTTGTTTACGGATATTTTCACCTGTAAATATATCCTGTGAATAAACGACCTCGTGAATCGTTTTATCCACGTCTTCTACTTCCCTAGAAACCTGATTCTTTAACATTTCAATCGCATTTTTGGGTAGCGGTACTTCCGCGTCTTTCATCATTTCTGTTTTTTGATTTATTTTTGTTTTAAACTCATCAGTAGCACTTTGCCAGAATAGCCTGCTGACATCTTTCAAAACACTCGTCAAACCATTGGTCTTTCCGATAGATTTCTGCATGGCGTTTCTGATGGTCGGCAACAGCCTTGCTGTCTGGTTAAACAGCGGTTCTCCAGTAATCATATTGTAAATCATCGCCACAATTGCGTGCCAGTCTTGGTAATGTAAAATTCCCGGCAGATCTTTAAAGGTATCACTTAATACATTATTAGGAAACAAGTGGGAGGGAGTTGCATACAAAGGAGTGCCGGCGAGCATGGGCTGCTCGATGCTTCCTTTTCCTGAAGCTTCTAAAACAACCGCTGTTTCAACATCTATCAGTCCAATTTCAAATTCATCGACACTTGTTAAAAAATTCGGATAGCTGGCCGGATCGCCCGCAACGAGCAAGTTGTCCGGCTTCAGATCCCGCATGGCTACCTTCTTCTCTCCCAACCAGGCCAGAAGCTCAAGAAGATTTGAAATAATAGATATAATTTGGGCCTTATGCTGTGAGAACGACGTTTTTCGTATATAATCTTTAATCGCGATTCGGTACCCTTCAACCGCTTCTTGGTTTTTATTAAATATTTTTTTCAGCAGTCCGTTGAGCTCATTAACGAATACCTTAGAAAGTTCTTTTTCGCTTTCCGGAACAGTTTCACCGCCAAGATGAATTAAAAACCAGCTCTGTATCTGATACCTGAGAACAGATGAAAAACCCGCTTTTGCCAACAACGGGGTTACTTCTTTTTCGTATTCATTAAATACGTTCTGAATGCCGCTACAAACAGAAGAATCTTCACTACAGTATCTTCTTTCATATCCGTCCGGTTCCCAGATAACACCGGGGTTGCCGGTTATTTCACCATATAGCTTATTGTCAACATCATGAATTTCCTTTACAATATTGCCTAAAAAATAATACTTCGACAAATCCATGAAATATACAAAAGAACCATTTATCATTAAATGTTTATGATATTTGGCGAATCTCTTCAGCCTCTCTATAGATTTCTCTTCAAATTCTTCCTTACTCCACCCCATTCCTTCAAAAACAGATGGGATCTTTTTTAAAACAACAGACACGCGGGGAATGATGCATTTTTTCGGGGCCAGTTTTTCGACAATACGGTTTTCAACTTTGATGTTTTCAAGGTAAACGTCAAAGTCTTCTATAGACACAGGCGGGATCTTAACCACAATACGGTCATCGTAAGTAACCGAAAAGCATTTACTTTTACTACCGCTTTCTTCTGCCAGGGTACTAATCGTCATACGGCGTGAGGTCCAATCTCCGTTATTCTTTACCCTTAATTCATATACATGACTGGAGCCCGAACTCTGTGAAGCCACAGGTAAAAAAGTCGCTTTGGTATCTTTACTCGCGCCTAATTGAATCTTGAAAAGATCTAAAAAGAAGTCAACAATCTTTTCCATATCATTGAAGTCTTTTCGCTTCTCGTCAAAGGATTCTTCAGTGACAATATCAAGTTGACCTGATTTCCTTTTTAGCTTCAAAAAGCCCATAAGGGCGAAAGCCAGGCCGCCTAAAACCGCCATCAAAAGAATATTTTTGATCCACGCCATGTAGGTGTCAATGGCTGGATAAGTGGTCCCCTCAGATGATTCGTCTTTCTCGCCCCCTAAACTGATTGCAGCAGTTACCCTACTATTGATTTGACGAAAAACGTACTGCGGACCACCATTTCCTATCCGCTCTACATCCTCCATTTCAATCGAATAAAGTTCATCATTTTTCTCATAAAAAACCTCATCCGCAACTTCCCATGCTTCCCCTGTTTCGATAGTACTGCCATCTATCAAAAAGATAACCTGCGTCTCCGATGCATCTTTTAACAATACAATATTGGCATAAATAAATGCGGAAATTAATAGTATAATGTAGATCGAAACGGCTTTTTTCATTCAGCGTAAACCCAAGTATATTAAAACAATAGCAGTACTTTATTTTTAATTGTTGTTTAAATACTTTTCCCCTTTGATATATTTTATAATTGTTTATCATTGTGAGGGCTCTGAATCAAGAACTGTTTGTACCCTCTAAGAGACCTTTGAAAAATCCCTCTTTTTGCCCGATTTCTTCGTCAGGTGGAACATCCGCCTTTGGCGGGATCAAATTTTAATCCGCCACCGAACTTTGGCAGATCAATCCTAAAAATACTACGTGTATTCCTGCGGATAAAATTATCGCCTTCCCCCTCGGCTTAAAGTTCGGGGTCGTGACTTAAACTTAAACAAAATTAGACTTTTT
>JAFDFT010000524.1 GCA_019309685.1 Deltaproteobacteria bacterium | reverse complement strand
ACATTATCACAGCGATCTGCGGCAGTGACAAATATCTTTTCCCCGTTGAGTACCCATTCATCTCCATCGAGCACGGCCGTTGTACTGACAGCGCCTGAATCGTAACCGGTTTCAGGCTCGGTAATAGAAAAAGCTGTCCATTTACCGCCAAATTTTTCCATCTGTTCATCACTGGCCAGTCCTTTAAGTGCTAAATTGCCCGGCGCTGAATTGGGAATCGTCATCATTAAACCTACATCAGCATGTGCCAATTCTTCAGTAATCACAGCGCTCCGTAGATTATTATCTGTTACGCTTTTAGTAGGTTTTTCCCTGGGCTCCTTGCTTTTTTCTTTCTTTTTGGACCTTGCAAAATTCCCGGAGCTGACAGGACTGCGCATGACGTCCAATTCCTTGGGATATACGTGCTCTTGTTTATCGTATTTTCTTGAGATCGGCCTGAACAGACTCATTATAAATTCATAGGTACTGGTTTTTAGCTGTTTCAGTTCTTCCGGCAGTTCCAAGTTTATCATACGGTAGCTCCTTGGCTTAACAATATATGAGCCTTTAATTTATTTTTCACGCTCATATGTCTCAGCCCTTTTTCAAATATTGATCTTAATGCGCCGGCCTGTTGAATCCATAGTGGTCTTTCATTATATAAGAAATTTCCTGTGTCATCTCAAAAGCACGGTCGGACTGTTCAGGTGTCAGCAGTATTGTCTCACAGGAAGGTAGCACCCATGAAGCGGATGCGAGAAGCGTTTCGTCAATTCCGCTACTTGCAAATAATTCCATCCCCTTTTTAAGTTTATCTGAGAGGCTTTTTACGTTTTCCCTAAGCAGCAGATCTTCAACGACTGGAACAATGCCCCATCCGATCATCCCTCCACCTTCAATGAACTTCTTAAACCCGCCACCGTGGAGGGCGGCTTTATCAGCGTATCTGTATGCATCAAAATTAATAATATCGATGTTTGCGTCTGTCAGCAGGGACCAATCAATATTGGCGCAGCAATGTACCCATTTCAGGCACGTAAGACCGGCAAAACCGCCATTTACAGCATCAATGACATCGTCACGCGATCCGGTCCCGCCGGCAGAAGTAAAGCCGACAAGTGACGGTTCAGGCTGGTCGGCGATCACGTCTACACCCGGTAGCACTTCCCTGATTTTTTTCTCCAGCCATCTTGCTTTCATGCTTACGGACTTAACGATTATATCAAACAGGGTTTCGTGGTGAATGCTTGGATTCCCATTTACCTGCTTAATCGTGTCCCCCAGCACAACCGGTCCTACAGTCCGAAAAATTACCCATTTTAAATCAGACGCATCCGACTGACTGAGCCTGTCAATCATTTCATGAAAAAAGGGAGCTGTTTGAGGCGTGGTCGCGAAATAATCCAGGTCGTCCTTTTCGACACGTTCGTAAAACTCGATTACTTCAGACTCTCTTTCTTCAGGTGGAGACATCAGTACCTGCTTTTTCTCACGATCGATTATCAGGCAGGGGATACCTTCAAACATCCATCTTAAACTCCGGGTCATTATCGGCAGGCAAGGCGCTTCCGGAAAGCATTTAAGGATCACGTCTGCAGCCCTGTCCATATCTCTGTAAGGAACAGCCGCCATCATGGTTGGGGTAAAATTCGGTTTTTTAAACGAATTGTTCATTTGGCAATTTCTTCTTTGTTGTTAATACCTGAATCTTGGATGAAAATTGATGAGAATCTTTTTCGATGAGTTATAATAATAGTTCCGCTAATATTTTTAAATAAAAACACTATACCATAAGGTAAAAGAAAAATTGCTATATTTTTTTATCGATTTTCACCCGATGGGCGAACCGGGGACTTTCATATGCGGCGTTACTAAGGGATCGCAATCCCGCCACGGCGGGATGGCTTCATCCTTAGATGCAGCTTGTTGAGCGCAAGCGAAATCCCGCTTGCGGGGCATATGAAAGTCTCCAATTCGTACAAAATTCAGGTAATAGATTTAATATTGCCCGAGCATAATCCTCTTGGCATTCGTTTTTAAGAGATATGATAAATGGATTACATGTATCAGCGATGTTCGGGCTTAAAGCCCTGGGGGCTGATGGATATCTACGAACAGCATCGGTTTTTTTTGCCTTCGCGCATATTCATCGGAAACTTAAGCAGGATCCAAAAAATCTTTTATATTGATGACTTTTTCGTCCTTGTTGATGGACTGTTTAATGGTATCACGCATTCCAGATATTTTGGCATCCTGCAATTCTTTTATGATATCTTGAACTTTGGTATTGTTTTCAATAAGCTTTTGGATACGGTCGTTCAGTTTCTCCCAGCTCTTTTCCAAATCATCCGTATCCATTTCAAACTCACCCAAATATGCGATCATGTTGGCCAAAGAAGCTAAGAGGCCGAAGTGCGTAATCCCTTCGAGATAGAAAGGACAGTGGCACCATAAACTGACACAATTGAATCCTCGTTTCTTTCCTTCAAATTGGAGGATTGAATGAAACGAGCCCGGCCCCTGATAATGGATAGGAGATATCTTTTTTTTCTTTAATATATTGACGAGATATTCGTTTGAAGCAACGCCGGATATTATTCTTTCGTTGTGCAGCAC
>JAFDFT010000523.1 GCA_019309685.1 Deltaproteobacteria bacterium | reverse complement strand
TTGAATGATAGAAGCCAAAATTTTTATACACATGATCGAAGCGTTTGATGACCCACTTTCCTGTTTCTGAGATATTTTTGTCAGGATATTGAGACAGATTACGTATAAGGTTTCCAATAGGCAGGCCGTAAGCATCGTCTTGTTTTAACACGTTTTCCTTGTATGTTATCGGATATTCAGAGGCGATAGCGTACGTTGCAACAGGTGATAGAGTCATTAGCGTTTCAAAATTTCCCATCTGGCATGAATCAAAAGCGATAAGATCTATTTTTTCTCCATGGTTATATTTTTTCAAGACAGGGGTGAGTTGATAAACCATTTGCTGAAGGTCCATGTGATGCCAAAGACGGTCGTAAGAAAAATAATCAACAGGTCTTGGATGAAGGTTGAGGTGAGACACTATTTTACGCAACGATCTTTTGGGAATATTTAATATACCCATGCCATGCCCTGCGATGATAATGGCCGTTCGTTTAGAAGGAAAGTTCTTTATTCCCCAGGCGATAAATTCCGCAAGGGTTTCCGGGTTGAGCATATCGTATTCGATATTTTGCTTACAAACGATATGTTCTATAATTCCTATTTTATCATTTCCTTTTAGATAAAAACGTTTAGAGTCGTTTGACTGGTTGCCATCAAACTGGACAAGAATGTTTACATTTTTACTTGAAGCGGCGTTTTGTATTTTATTGAATCGATTTGCAATGAATTCACCCAGATCGTTATCAGCGTTCAGATACACAAGTATGGTCCAGGCTTTTTGCTGTTTAACAATTCCAGTGCACCTTTCCCGCGGGCATATGTCCCAAGGACACGTGGTCTCAGAAATTCGAATAAATCCGCGACATCCGGATAAAATGAGAATACCAATGATAGATAGGAAGAGTAATTGAATTGATTTAAATATTTTTCTTCTCATTTTGATGGATTAGCATAAGTTGAATGTCAGGGGAAAGGCGATTGACCTGAAAGCTAGCGCCAGTATATTGAAAGAGATAAACTATTGATGATGATCAAGTACAATCTTTATCGCTCCATGCTTTCCTTTTGCCAGAAATGTTTTAACGGCATCCCGGTAATTGTCCATGGGAAACCGATGCGTAATTATTCCTTGTGCATCTATTTTCTTTTCAGCCAGAAAATTTGCGGCCAGCTCAAAAGAGTCTTCACCGTTTTTGTTTACTATATGGCAGTTGGTTCCGGTAAGATTAATTTCCTGGTGCCACAGGGGAGAATAATCGATTTTACCGGGCCGAAAATTTATTCCAAGGATGACAATATTGCCGCCGGCACGAGTCCAGCGAAGGGCATTATTTATGCTGCTGTTGTTGCCGATGCTGTCATAGACAACATCAAATCCACCAAGCAGTATCTTATTACCAAAATAACCCTTATGGTATCTGGCATCTGTTTTAGCGGATATTTTTTCGTACATATCGGAATCACTTCCCATAAAAACATCGTTTGCCCCCATCTTTTTAGCAATCCTGGACTGAAAGTCGTACCTTGCTATCGCAATGATTTCAGCTTGGGGTTCGATCGCCTTTACAGCACTGATGATGAGGAGCCCTATGGTACCGCAACCGATGACGAGCACCTTGTCTCCCGGTTTTGGCTTTTGTTTTAATACCCCATGAACAGCAACAGCCGTGGGTTCTAATAGAACGGCTTCGTCATCGGTTAGTGCGTCCGGAATTTTGAAAGGTTGTGTGTGATGCATGATCATATACGGTGCGAATCCGGCGCCTGTATGTTCCGTGGGAGGTGTTTTTTTTCCCAGATTCTCACACAGCATATAATTTCCTGCCTGGCACTGGCGGCACATGGGATTAATTTCCATTTGAAAACAGGATGGCCAGTCAATACGAAGACAGACTCTGTCACCTTTTTGGTAATTATTTACATTGCTTCCGGTTTCGACAACTTCCCCGATCATTTCATGGCCGAGATATTTTCTGTAAATGCCGGGTGTTGCGGCCGGGAAAATCTTGGGATCCATGTCCATAAAAATAAGATGAATATCAGTGCCGCAAAGACCGCATGATTTGTTTTTTATCTTTATCCAGTTGGGACCCGGAATTTGCGGTTCACCAACCTCTGCATATCTCGCCGGTGCCGGGGGATAAAGTGCGGCATATTTAAAGATTTTGGATGTGATGCTGAGCAGGAGTATTTTTAATACATTATTTTCGACGTATAGGGCTTTCATGTAGATCTCCTATAGAACTATAAAACACGTTGGTAGATTGTAATGCCGGAAATGGTTTGGTGGAAATAAGGATATGAAAAAGGCAATTACGTGTCAATTATATTTTTAGTCTTGTATGAAATCACTTGAGAAATTTGGCATATATAGAGTTATTTTTGTATTGACATGTATTATATGTCCTGATTGTTTATACTGACAATATAAAATGTATCTATAAGAAATGAAGAGGTATGTCACATGAAAGATGCAGGAACGTTCCGTCCGCCACGGTATCTGAGAAATCCTTATATCCAGTCAATTCTCGGAAGCAGCAAGATACGTTCGCTGGGGCGAAACCCGATGGTAGAGACCGAACAAGAAATGATTCTTGATGCGGGTGAGGGAGTAAGG
>JAFDFT010000522.1 GCA_019309685.1 Deltaproteobacteria bacterium | reverse complement strand
CAATGTCGTTGATAGGACGTCCGATGCATATGCCGTAGCCCTGTTCGCTCAGTATTTTTGTTTCTGATAGTATTTCATCGCTTGTGATGGAAATAATCGGTACTGCTTCTGTGGCGCCGTAAGGTGTATGAATTTCAGCGCCATCGCTCAGCATAGAATGAAACTGTTCTATGATTTGTGGTGATACCGGCGCTCCTGCTGAAATAACCCTTTTTAAAGACGGGAGTTTAACCCCCTTGCTTGTTCCGTATTTTCCCAGGCGGTTTAATAATGCTGGCGATGCAAACATATTGGTAATGCCGTGATCAGAAATGGACTCTATGAGTTTCTTAGGATTGGCCTTCGCGGGTTTGGTAGAATCCATATCCGGAATAACGGATGTAATACCCAGTGCCGGCCAAAACAGGGCAAAAAGCGGAAACGTGGACAGATCGGATTCATCGGGATTCAAATTGAGATGGCCCTGGATATGGCGAAGCTGTGCGTCAAAATTGCCATACGTGTATATTGCCCCTTTTGCAGGACCTGTGCTTCCCGTAGTAAAAAGAATGGCTGCGGTGTCATGACGAAGTGTTTTAGCTATTTCAAAGGGCTTAAAAGGAATTTGACGTAACTTGCTTAGTGTGTGCCCGCCCCATAAAAAACGTCGTCCAACAGTTACACAGGTTTTTAAGGTTTTAAAAGATCGGGGATATAGGACTCTTAGAATATGCGCGGCAGGGATGCCGATAAACGCCTGGGGTTTTGTATTTTTCAGGCAGGATACCATTTTTCGTATTCCCATGCCAGGGTCAACGACTACCGGAACAGCGCCTGATTTAAACAGCGCGAAAATGAGCGTGAAAAAATCAATGCTTGGTTTTACCATTAAGACGGTTCGTACGCTGCGTGTAATTCCTATTTTTTCAAGCGCTGCAGCCAGTCGGTCAGATTCCTGATCAAGCTGTTGAAAGGTCAGGTGCGTATATGCTACACGCCCGCCAATATCTCTTGATTCCGGATAGATAATGGCTTTGCCATATGGCTGAATTTCAGCCATTTTTTTCAGGTAAGCTGCTACATTAACAAAATCGTTTTGATCATTCATTTAAATAAAAGATTGGTAATGTTCAAAAGTGTTCGCATTTAAAAATATAGTTCTTCTCCAATTTAGCCGGAGGATAGGGTCCAGGGATTCTAGGGTCATAGGTTTCAAGTGAAAATGGGTTTAACTTCGTTCAATTCAATTTTTTAAAAGCATTGTATTCATGTCATATCATCATAGGTTGGGTTTCGCTGCGCTAGGCCTAACCTACAATTTTTATTTTCTTCAGTAGCCGGCATCCAGCATCAAGCATCTGGCATTTCTATGCGGAGGGATGCAGCGCAACGTAGAAATTAAATTTTTTACAAAGTCATCTACATCAAAGCGGATTCATTTTCAAGAAATCCTTTACAAGAGAAACGATAATATCCGGAGAATCTTCAAGAGCGTAATGCCCGGCATCCGGCAGAGTATGAAATTCGGCATCTGGAAAACGTCGTTTCCATTCATCAAGATAAGATAAGTCAAACACAAAATCATGTTCCCCCCAGCAGAACATCATTGGGATACCGGTAAGAGTATGAAGGTTTTGATCTACATGATTCACCAAATCATAACTTTTATGGGCATCATCCAAAGGGATGTCGTGTACAAATTTCAATGTGGCAATCCTGTTTTTCCAGGAATTGTATGGTGCTTTAAGACCATTTTTCACATCTTTCGACAATCCTTTGTGAGTGGCCATGTATAGGGCCGAAAATGAAAATAGGTTGAATCCCTGTACCAAAACCTTTGACAATAGTTTGAAATTTCTAATGATCTGAAGCCGAATGGGTATTTTTTCTCCGGTTGGGGGGAGAAATCCGGATGTGTTCATTATAATGATTCGGCCTATTGTCTCTAAATGCTGCAGAGCAAATGCAAGCCCGATCATACCTCCCCAATCGTGAACAATAAGGGTAATTTTTTTATCCAAATTCAGATGTTGAATAAGACATTCAAGATCATTAACTCGACTCTTGAGCGAATAATCATATGTCTTGTCATCCGGTTTTTCAGAAAGGCCACAGCCTATATGATCAGGCACTATGCATCTATAATCAGGTGATAATGCGTTTATTAAAGACCGAAAATAAAAGGACCAGGTTGGGTTGCCGTGGAGCATTACCAAAGGGTCGCCATGGCCTTGATTTAAATAATGGTATTTGAGGCCGTTAATGTCTAAATAATTGGACTCATACGGATAAAGAAAGCCGAGCGATGAAAGATCGAATTGGGGTGAGGGAGATTTCATTACCATTGGATACCCAGCATCAAACAATTCAATCCACTGCCGATTCCCAAAAATCCCACCATATCACCAGGAACCAGGAACTCTCTCTCAGATGCAATGGCCGCTGTAATAGGAAGCGATACAGTGCCGATATTGCCCAGGTTTCTAAATGTCGTGAAATCCTGATTTTTTGATATGCCGATAGAATCAAGTATGGTGCGTTGATGGGTAGCTCCCACCTGATGACAAATAACCTTATCCGGCTTATCATCGCCCCATGAAAGCTCTTCTTTAAATGCTTTG
>JAFDFT010000521.1 GCA_019309685.1 Deltaproteobacteria bacterium | reverse complement strand
GATAAGTTCCCGGCCCACAGGAATTTTTCCTATTAAAATGAGCCTGACCCTCTATAGACAAAGCTAATTCTCACCTGATAATAATTAATTAGTTTCCATCCAGAAATGGCTATTTTTCCGATGAACGGCGTTCTCCGCTGGTTTCCGCCCTCGACGTACTTCAAGTACGCAAAGGGCGAAAACCCTTGTGCGGCCTTGCTCATCGAAAAAATCCCTTATTAAATTGGAAACTACTTGGTGCTCAAATGTATTTATGGACGGGCACTAATTAAAATCGGCTGTCTTCTGATGTTATGAATGCCCTCAGAGAAAGGGGGAATTATGATTTCTTCTCCATGCAAAAATTGTCCGAGGAAAGATCTGCCTAAGGAGGATTGCGCGAAAAATTGTCAATTACTGAAAGCAATACAAGATATTCACATATCTGCTGAAAAATGGAACGTAGGAAGCGGAATAGATTATACCGAAGAGTACAATTATACTATACCGTCCTCTCTTACAAAAACTTATGTCTCTTTATGGACAATATGACGAGAAGTTGCGGTTACAAAAGAACAAATGATTACTTTCGGTTCTATTCCGGGCAAAAAATGAAAATTATCTGATATATGTCGGTTGGAAAAGATCAAAAGAGATCAGATACCTTTGAACGGCAAACCGGGGATGAGAAAATATCGAAAATATTACCGGCAACAATGAAACCGGACACTAACAAAATGAATTTTCTGGATATCACTGGCCTGATTAGAAGTATTCAGCGCACTGAAGGTCATCCTGACTGTTTCCGAAAAGGAATTGTCGATTGCGATGAGGGCGACTGCAAGTGGCGTACCTTCTGCCTGGAAGGGCATCCGATCTTGAGAAAAGGCGAGGCATAGATAGAAAGGAGGTGTATCTTGAAGCTTTATTGAAATCGATTTGTTTCAAAGAACGAACCTATTATTAACTACTCAATAATCGGATACTTATTTTTATGTGACCATTTTTGCATGCCCTTGATAGTGGCTCAGGCTGGTCAAAGGTGCGGAGTGTCTTAAATAGATTTGGAGCATCTTATGGCAAACATACTTATCATAGATGATCAGGCGTGGGTAAAGGATCTATGTAGAGAAGGTCTGGCCGGTGCAGGACACAATGTTTCAACAACGGATGATATCGAGTCTGTGGTGAAAAATATTTTATCGTTTAACCCCCATATCGTGCTCCTGAACCAATACTTAAAGCATGGATTTCTCGTATGGGATGTTTTGCAGGACATTAAAATGAAACATCCAAATCTTCCGGTACTTATCGTTACCACACACGACACACACCTGTTTTGTCCCCACCTTTCTCAAGCTGAGGGGTATCTGGTTAAAAGCCATACGGCCGCTAATGAACTCAGGGATAAAATTTACAATTTATTAAATCAGTTGTCTGTCGTTCAGGAAGATACAGAATTTCCCTCTCCTATAATGCCTTGACCTCCCCACAACAATGATGCCTTTTCCTTTGACACACAAGTGCTGTTGTTTTATATTGTCTCTTTTGAAACAAAATCCTATTGTTTACAAACCAAGCAGTGACGCCCGATGGATAATTCAAATTGGGTCATCCAGGACCCCGCGCCGGGAACACGCATTCTTATATTTAGAGGCGACACCCGGGCATTCAATCTCTCCCTTTCACATCCCGGAAAAGGAAGTGCATGGCTTCGCACCAACATTGGCCATGCCCGAACCACAAGGCAGGAAATTACCAGGAAAGTAGATAACGATAAGCCGCCCCTTGGTCGGGACTGGTTCGACATTCCCATGAACCGTGTTGACGACCAAAACTTTATGATTACCCTCCCTTTTTGTGAAGTCGGGCATTTTGAAGCCAAATGTTTCTTTTTGAGTGAAAGCGAGACCATTCCGGTGTGGCCGGAGGGTCCTAATGTCGCCATCAACGTGGAACCGGCATACACATGCTGCTCAAACATCATTTATAATGCATTTGTCCGTCAGTTCGGTCCAAACAAGAACGGCAAGTTTCTATCCGGGACAGATGAAGATTCGATCCGGTCTCTTGACAAAAACGGTTATACGGTGATCCCGCCATCAGGAACCTTTCGTGACCTGATAGGAGAACTTGATTTCATTATTGGCGAGCTTGGGTGTCAAATAATCCAGTTGCTTCCCATACATCCTACTCCCACTACCTATGCCCGCATGGGGCGGTTTGGAAGTCCGTATGCAGCACTTAGTTTTACCGCCGTGGATCCGGCTTTGGCCGCATTTGACCCTAAAGCTACTCCTCTCGAGCAGTTCATAGAGCTGGTAGATGCAATCCATGAACGTCATGCCATGATTTTTATTGACATCGCCGTCAACCACACGGGATGGGCCGCCGGTCTTCATGAAACCCACCCTCAATGGCTTGTCCGAAATCCGGACGGCCAGATTGAGATGCCGGGCGCCTGGGGAGTCGTCTGGGCAGATCTGACAAGTCTCGACTACACACAAAAAGACCTGTGGCAATATATGGCCGATGTTTTTATTACGTGGTGTCGGCGAGGAGTGGACGGATTCCGGTGCGATGCGGGATATATGATTCCGGTTCCTGCCTGGAAGTATATT
>JAFDFT010000103.1 GCA_019309685.1 Deltaproteobacteria bacterium | reverse complement strand
ATACGAGACCACCGCCACCGGATAGCAGCTTCGGGGGCACCGTAACGTCACTTAGGGGAATCATAGAATTCGTCTGCGCTATACGGCCATGATTTCCGCTTTTCACATAAAAGCCGGTATTTTTCATGCCAAGCGGCCGAAAAATCCGTTCTTTGAGGAACCTGTCAAGTGTCACACCTGATACGATCTCAACCAAACGGCCAAGAACATCATGTGACCTGCTATACTCCCACACGGTGCCCGGTTGATATGCCAGAGGCAATCTGCTTATTTTCCTTACTTTTTCCGAAAGGGTCTGATCCGTATCAGGAACTCCCGCGTCCAGGTACATCGATTTCACCGCGGAAGTCCCGAAGACACCATACGTCAACCCAGCAGTATGCATGTGAAGGTCTCTGACTGTAATTTTCCCCTTTGCCGGAACCGTATAAAATGTATCCCTTTCAGCTGTACTTCTACCTATAATTTCCACGCCCACTTTCATTGTTTTAAATTCCGGCAGGTACTTCGATATGGGATCGTCAAGATGAAGACGGCCCTCATCACACAGGATCATTGCCGCAACACTGACAATCGGCTTGGTCATTGAATAAATACGAAATATAGAATCCCGTGTCATGGGTATATCCGCTCTTTTATCCTGCATCCCAACGCTTACCAGGTAAGGGATCTCTCCTTTACGGAAAACCATCGCAACAGCACCGGGAATTCGCCCCTTCGCAACATCACCCTTAAGCATCTTTGTAATTTCATCAAGCTGTTGCGATGAAAGCCCCACGCTTTCCGGAGCTGTTTTTGAATATTCCTTTACAATTGTAAAATTCGAACCACATGAAGCGATCAAAATACATAAAGAGATACAGATAATCAAAATACTGAGCTTTCTTTTCATTCTCTACACCTTTTCATTCAGCTGTTATTATTACCAATACAATGTTATAGGATTTTTACATAGATATGCTGAGTAAAATCGATAAGGATCCTTCGTAAACGGAACGCAAATAGATAATCAGAGGCGAACGTTATTTTACCATCAAACGACTGACCGCCCCTTCCAGTCCGTCAAGGGACAGCTCAAACATGGGGAAAATTTCTCTGATAGCCGAAATGCTGCGGGTGTAATCCCATCGATGCTCAGGAATGGGATTTAACCAAACACTGTGTCGAAACGTGTCTGCCAACTGCATTAAGCGCTCAATACTCGGCTTACCGCTTCTCTCATGATAATAAATAGATCCGTCTGTTGCCATGAGTTCATAAGGCGCCATACTGGCATCCCCTATGAGGATGAATCGGGTCTCAGGATCTTTGCTGACAAATTCATCAATCTTCATAGCCTTTTTATACCGTGCCGAATCTTCCCACAGTGTATCGTATATGGTGTTATGGAAAAAATAAGTCTTCACGTCCTTGAACTGCGACCGTGCATAATCAAAAAGGGTTTGAACAACCGGGATATAGGGGTCCATGGACCAACCACCGTTATCAATGGCAAGAACTACCTCAAGACGATCTTTTAAGTCCCTGTCAAAAACAATCTCAATTTCACCGCCATTCTTTATTGTCTGGTATATCGTATCATCAATATTGACCTTGTCCTTTGGACCCGCAGGAATCAAGTTTCTAAGCCTTTTCAGCGCCTCTCCCATGAGCGCCTGCCTGAGCGGCCCTTGCTGGGAATAGTCCCTATACCTTCTATCCATGGCGATCTTAACAGCGGATTTGTTTCGCGAAACACCCCCTACCCGCATCCCGCCAGGGTGATCTCCTGAATGCCCCACAGGCGAAGTTCCGCCGGTGCCAATCCACTTGTTTCCTCCATCATGCCTTTCATCCTGTTCTTCCAGACGTTTTTTAAAATACTCGATCAGTTCTTCAGGGGTGAGGTTTTGAAGTTCAGACGCATCAATATCCAAAGCATCTTCTATAGCTTTGGGATCCTTCAGCCATGAGTCCAGCAACATCCTGGCCATCTCATCAAGCTCAAATCCCTCATAATCAGGCAGTTCCACTCCATGAAAATAATAAGCAAAGATCTGATCATACAAATCGAAATATCGCTCACTTTTTACGAGGATCGCTCTGGAAGACGTATAAAAATCATTTAAAGAACCGATAAGCCCGGTGCGAAAAGCCTTGTGAAGCGTCAAAAAGGACGTGGGGCTAACCGGTATTCCGGTATCTTTTAGCTTATAAAAAAAATCAACAAACATAATGGCTACTTATAATTTTATTGAATCCGACGGTTAACAGTTGCGGACGCGGTCTGATAATCCTGGCTTTTCTTAAACAAAACACCCAAAAACGGTACGTCCTCTTTTCCCAGGTTCTTTGGCTTGAAATCATCATCCGCCTGAAGCGCCCTTATCCAGTTTATCAGTTCCCGGGTCGCGGGCTTTTTTTCAACCGCATCGATCTCACGGAGCTTATAAAATGTTGCCACCGCATTTTCCATAAGTGTCGTGTCAATATCAGAAAAATGAACTTTTATGATTTTTCGCATCATTTTAGGATCAGGAAACGCAATATGATGAAAATTACACCTGCCCAAAAAAGGATCGGACAAATCTTTTTTAGCATTTGATGTGATAATAATTACCGGTCGATTTTTGGCAGACATTGTCTTGTCAATTTCAATGATATCAAACTCCATTTGATCCAATACATCGAGCATATCATCTTGAAAATCAGTATCTGCCTTATCAATTTCATCGATCAAAAGAACGGTTCTTTTATCAGCCGTAAATGACTGACCAATTTTCCCCATTTTTATATACTCTTCGATATTACTCACATCCCGGTTGGAGTCCCCAAAACGGCTGTCATTTAGACGCGTGAGTGTGTCGTATTGATACAGCGCTTCCACAAGTTTCATGCTTGATTTCACATTCAGCACGATTAAGGGCATTTTCAAGCTCTCCGCGATGGCGTGCGCCAGCATGGTCTTTCCTGTACCGGGTTCTCCTTTAAGAAGAAGCGGCATTTCAAGCGCCATGGAAATGTTCACTATCTTTGCGAGTTCATCATCTAAAATGTATCGTGTAGCTTCTTTAAAATCTTCTGTTTTCTTTTCCTTACTCATTGAATACCTCATTTATGGTTAAAAAATTTAAATTAAAGATGGTCTATTTTATTCTATTGCCATATGACCAAACAACTATTAGTAACCTCTTAAAATAGACGGTGTTAATATTAAACGTCATTGACGTAAATCAGAGTTCGTTTCTCAATACCTCTGAAACGCCCTTTGTCAATTTAAGCACTTTTTCCATAAGATCAAGCGATAAAGATCCTGTACCGCAACTCGGTGTAATGAACGACTGCCGGCGTACAACAGAGGCATCGATGCCAATAATAGCTTCCAACTGGCCTGCCTGATTTTTCCATTTATCAACCAGTGTGCCCACAGATTCTTTTTCAATATCATCAGCAGATGAAGTCGGTATAATTCCCCATGCGATGATGCCCCCTCTATTCACAAACCGTTTAATGTCGTCCGCGTACAGTACGAACCTATCGAAATAAGAATACGCATCAAAATTTACAATATCCACTGAAGAATTCAAAACCAAAGACCAATCCGTATTCGCACACACATGAACGCCAGCGATCCCCCCTTCGAGGTGCACACCTTCGATGACGTCTTCAAGGCAGGTTGAAATTTCTTCGCCAGAGATACTTGTAAATTCTGATGAACCATAGCCTGCAAGTGCAGGCTCATCAATAAAAATAATAACCTGACGGCTAATGGATGAAAGCTGCCGGACCTGATAGGCCGCTTTCATTGCCAGGAGTTTTGTTGCTGCGTCCCTTACCCGCTCGTCATAAAAAATGGCCATATTTCTGACATCCTTTATTCCGGTGCAAAAAGTTACAGGCCCTGTTATCTGACCTTTTAATGCAAAGGGTTCGGGAGCATCGGGAGTAATTTGAAAAATTTTTAACAACTCGAAAAAACCTGTTGCCGTTCCGGTTCTCAAAGCAAATCTCGAATCAGTAATATCCGTTCTGCCCTCAGTGACATCCAGATATTCTTCATAAAATTCAAGGAGTTCTTTATCAAATGATTCACTTTTATTATCTATATAAAATTCCCCTTTTTCAAATTTCAGTCCAGGCAAACCGGGTAGGAACTGGTTTATCATCGCCTCTTCCTTATAAACAGGAAGCTGAACCCATAAAGGGATATCCGGTGTATAAGTAAACACCAGTCTTAACGCCTCTTTATGGTCTCCAAGAGGCAGACTTCCTATCAATAAAGGATAACAGTTTGGCTGAAACTCTTCCGTCATTATTATACCTGCCTCGCTACGTAATAATTGCATAAAAAAATTTTAAAATTGTTACCATGAATATTTAATGTTTACAAGGCATATAGATATATTACCTGAATCCTGATTTTTTAATTTTAGCATAAAGTTTCAGTTTTCTGACAATCTATAATTTCTTCATAAATAATTCACCTTGATTCCATTTCATTTTATACTTATAGTCACTGCAAATAACACAAGCTAAGAAAATGCAATCATACGCAGCTTTATATTTTTTTAGCAAAAAAAGATGACTTTTTAAAATACGGAATATTTATGAAAAAAGAGGTAGAAAAAATTACATCGGATATGGATGAATCGCATTTAAGAAAAAATTTAGAAAAATACAAAAAAATGGCCATTGAGCTTGGTGCATCAAATGCCTGCGTATTTAGTGTTAAAGATATTCCCGTGGACGAGCGGGTCACATTGAAATGTCAGGTCCCACGGTGTTTTGGTTATGGTGTTAGTGCGAATTGTCCGCCGAACACAATAAAACCTGATGAGCTCAGAACCCATCTTGGCAAATATAAATGGTCGATTTTCTTTACCAAGGACGTTCCATCGGAGGTTATTGTCCGCAACAGAGCAACCATCAAAGAAAGGGTGGCAGTGTATCAGGATGTGTATAAAATAGTCTCGGATATCGAATCTATGGCCTTTTATGACGGCCATTATCTGGCATTCGGTTTCGGAGCAGGTTCATGCAGACACACATTTTGTAGCCTTGAAAAAACCTGCCGCGCGATGGAAGGAGAACGTTGCCGATTTTCTCTACGGGCAAGGCCTTCCATGGAGGCTGTTGGAATCGATGTTTATAAAATGGTAGCCATTTGTGGATGGGATATCTATCCCATCGGGAGCAGTGCCAAGCCTGATAATGTACCGAAAGGAACGCTCGCCGGTATCATCATCATTCAGTAAATGGCATTAACAGAAAGCGACTCTATATTTTTCCTATATTAAAGTACCAAAATAATATCAAATAGGTTCAACTAAACTTAATAACCCATAACTATTGTTTTTTCCCTCAAAATGAGTATATTTCAAGGAAGGATTTTATTAACAAGTATAACCCAAAAGATTAATCCCAGTATAAAAGGGATTTTTCTGCTTTTACATATCGGCATTACAAATTTCCAGTAAAATCAGAGATAACACTTTGCTGACATATTTAATTAAAATATTAAAATATCTCATACCCATCATAAGCATCTTCCTTGCGGGATGCGCCCCGAGCATTGTACCGCAATATAAAGAAATGGGTAAAATTACTTCCTCAAAGACACAAACCAAGCAAAATGAATTTGGGGGTATAACCTATGAAATTATTTATGCATCGGGCAACGCCAAGAAAGCGATTCTTTTTTATGCACACAACAAAAAATTAATAAAAACGGAAATATATTTTACCGATACTTTCTCAAAAAAAACTGGACTTGATCATGAAATAAGATGGTATCTGCTCAGTGGTGCTCTTAAAAAGAAAGATATTTTTTATTCTGACAGCTTTTCATTAATGAGCGGATATTATAAGGATACCAAATATTTTGATGTAAACAACAAAACCTCGAAAACAGAAAGGTATTATACAACTGATATTATCTTTAAAAATGGGTATTACTTAGAAATCACTATTCAGGATTTAAACAAAAACACGGAACAAAATGAACGCTACTATACAGATGATTTTGCGCTTTCTAATGGATACTATAAAGAAATAAGTTTTTGGGACATAAACAAGAATAAAGAAAGGGCGGAAATATATTACACAGACCATTTCGCTGACAAACATGGATACAACAAAGAAATTGGGTATGTTGACAGTGATGGAAAAAATAAACGGATAGAAAGATTTTTTACGGATAATTCTAAGACAGAAAAAGGGATAGCTAAACAAGTTATCTATTATGATGCCGAAGGAGCAATTATTAAAGAAGTATTTTATGATATAAAAAACCAGATTATTGATAAAAAAAGATCTAAATAACTAATTGCGTTATGTGCAAAGACATCTTTTTAGAACCATCTTTTCAAATACATCCTCTGCTTTAATTAAAATCGTTACCTTCACAACAATATGAGAAAATTCAACAAATCATCTACATCTATAAGTAAATTTTTTCGATGGGTCATTATCGTCTTTATCATTTCAAGTACGCTTTTTGTCCTGGTCATGAGATGGATACCACCTCCAACCACGTCGTTTATGTTACAGCGACGTTTTACAGCCGCTGTAAACCATAAAAAGAAATTTAAAATCGCATACCAATGGATTGACTGGAAAAAAATACCATCGCATACAAAACTTGCGATGGTGGCTGCAGAGGATCAAAAATTTCCTCACCACATGGGTTTTGATTTAGAGTCTATTGGTGAGGCGGTAAAGGAAAGGACAAACGGCATACGTATACGAGGAGCCAGCACCATTTCACAGCAAGTCGCAAAAAACCTTTTTCTCTGGCCGGGTCAGAGCTTTGTCAGGAAAGGGATGGAAGCTTATTTTACCTTATTAATAGAAGTATTATGGCCCAAACGCCGTATTTTAGAAGTCTATCTTAATATTGCCGAGTTCGGCAACGGTGTTTTCGGTGTAGGTGCGGCCAGCAGAATGTTTTTTAAGAAATCACCGGCAAAATTATATCAATATCAAAGTGCGCTTCTTGCCGCGGTTCTTCCAAATCCTATAAAACTTAGTGCTAATAACCCTTCGGCCTATGTTTGGAATCGATCCTCCTGGGTATTATGGCATATGCGTTTGTTGGGCCGGGATTATCTGAAGGGTATTTGAATGATACTTATCCACAGCAAATACCAAATCAGCAAAAACCTTCAAATTAAAGCCTTCTATCACATTTTTGTTATGGGAAATCGGTATGCGTTTCCATTTGTATCATAGACAATCAACATCCTGTATCGATTCCATTGCTCCTTATCCATATTACAATAAAATGCGGCTACTTCTCCTGGGGATAAAGATCGTTCCCAGGGAGGATACAAATGATTACATCGCATTGTTTCATTATCATTTTCTAGCTCAATATATCCCTGGATACCAACAGGCCTTTCCCCGGTATTTCGAATATGTATTTCCAGATTTTGATCAGGAAGATTGCAGCATTTAAAGGCAAGGACATCTTCCATAGCCGTATCTTTAATAATTGTAACGTCAAGCATCGCTTAGATCATACCTAGTTTAACGCGTTATATTTTTCAAGGATATTAATAAAATTCCCCGCCGCAAGCGGTCGGGGTATTAAAGCGGAATAATATCTGATTTATATTTGGGGGGACCCGTTGT
>JAFDFT010000102.1 GCA_019309685.1 Deltaproteobacteria bacterium | reverse complement strand
AGGAAACTTTCTTTCAATGAAAGTGCAAACGCAAGTGGAAACCGTGTGTCCTTCTCTCCATGAACAAGCATCACAGGCATTTTCAACTCTGGCGCCAGCCCTGCCGGATGAGTTTGGCCAAGCCGTTTCCCGTAAAAAAGATTCATCCAGAACAATATCATGGGTCCAAAACATATACCAAAAAATTGGTTAGCATATCGATAAAGGCTTAACAGTGCTTCTTTTGTATTCGCGTAGCAGGCTTCTAAAAATAGAAGTTTAATTCTATGACCGTTCTTGTGAGCGGCAATGATCGCGCCGCCTGCTCCTGCCGAATGGCCGTATAGGATAACGGTCTCATTGATCCAATCCAGGATAGATTCGATGTCTTCTGCAAATTTTACGGCGTTCATAAATCTTTTCGGACTGGAACGGCCATGATCCCTGGCGCTGTGAATAACGGCCGTATACCCCCACTGCCCGAAAATCCTGGCACGGTCTACCATGCGACCCCGGTTTCTTCCCCATCCGTGGGCAAAAACGATGATCCCTTTTGAAGGAGAATCCGGCTCAATACGCCATACTTCAAGAAAGCCTCCATCAATGGCTGGAATACGTGTATCAATGATCTTCCCCCAATCCGGCAGATCATTGACAGGCTCGCGGGGTATTTGCTGCACAAGATAGGTGAGAAAAAGCGTGAACAGCAGATAAAAAAGTGTCAGTCCGGTAATGGTGTAGAAAAATATCAACTGCTTCCTGTCTCCGATAATTCAGTTTAAGACCTTGAATCACAGTATTATCTCAAGGTCAACGGACAATTTGTTGGAAAACTAAGAATCAGGGCTTATGTAATTTTATTTTAATCAAGTCTAGCAAGATGTACGGGCTCTCTAACTGCCTTGACAAAATGACCTATTCCAGATTATTTAATACATTCTTTTTTAAATTATGATGAACTCGTAAAAAATCCTATTTAGACGGGTTTGTGAAAAGTTCAAATTCAAGGCGTGCAATTTTTGTAATCATGAGGCGTACTTATCGTACGTTGAATGATTACAAAATGCAGCACAACGCAGAAGTTGGCTTTTTACGAGACTGTCAATTATATAAGTCTATTGTTGGTGTAATACCTTATGCATATTCTTTTTGTCGTACCTGGCTGGCCTTTCAAAAGTTTCTGGGATGTATTATTTTTCAAATTTCCGCCCCTATCCACTGCTACACTTGCCGGATTAACGCCTTCTGAACACACAATTTCCTATATGGATGAAAGTATTGAACCTGTTGATTTTTCAATAAAACCTGACCTTGTTGCCATTACGATCATGACACCTCTGGCCCCCAGAGGTTATGAGATAGCTGACCGGTTTCGCGAAATGGGCACAAACGTGGTTATCGGCGGTATTCATGCGTCCAATATGCCCAATGAAGCTGCGCACCATGCGGATGCTGTTGTCATCGGCGAAGCGGATGAGATCTGGGAGCTAATTCTGAAAGATGCTGAAACCGGAAACCTGAAGCCCGTTTATCGTCAGCGAACCTACACGGAAATGGACAAAATATTACCTGCTGATCGATCTATCTACCCGAAAAAAGGCTATTTTTTTGAAAATATGATCCAGACAACCCGGGGGTGCCCGTATCAATGTGAATTTTGCACGGTAACCTCATTTTTTGGCGGCACATACCGCCTGCGGCCCGTGGATATGGTCATTAAAGAGGTGGAAAGTCTAATAAAAACGCCCGGGTACATATTTTTTGCGGATGACAATCTGATCGCAAAACCCGATCATGCTACCTGCCTGCTGGAAAACCTGAAAAACTATCGCCTGAGGTGGGTTTGCCAAGCCCCAATTACCATCGCAAAAGATAAAAACATGCTTCAACGTTTCGCCCAAGCCGGATGTCATGGTATATTTATAGGGTTTGAAAGCCTTAACCAGGACAACCTTTCCATCATGGGCAAAGTCCAAAACAAAGTGGAATTTTATGAAGAATGCATCCGCAGGATACATGATCACGGCATTGGCGTATACGGTTCTTTTGTTTTCGGTTACGATCACGACACGGAAAGCGTGTTCGATGATTTCCTTGAATTTGCCAACCGCAACGCCCTTGACGGCGCTTTCCTACCTGTACTGACACCGTTTCCAGGCACCAAGGTACATAAACGGCTGAATGCGGAAAACAGAATACTCACTGAAGACTGGAAATATTATGACATGGCGACTGTTGTGTACCAACCGGCAAAAATGAAAGTAGAAACACTTCAGGATGGTTTCTGGAGGGTAAACAAGGGGTTTTACTCCTTAAGTTCAACATTTAGACGGCTGTTTCGGCCAGCATCATTAAAACGTAGAAGTAATATTATTTTTATGCCCATGAACTTCGGACATGTGCCGGCAATCCGAAAAGCCCGAAGATCATTTAAAACACCGGAGTATTTTGTGTAAATCTTTCAGAAATATTTATTGAAATGGATAGTGTATTTCAGCTATATAATGGAGATAATTCCTGTTTTTAAAAGGCCGTATCTCAATAAATATTCCAAAGAGTATTTCAGTGACTTAAAATTTGGGGTTTGTGCGAACACATCCATTCTGATCTCCAGAAAGTTCCTTAAACCCCAAATATTGGGTCACCTTCAACTCACTACATTGATATGGCCTTGAGAAAACGGGGATTATCGAAGTATGCTTAATTTTTTCCATAGCAGAAGAGATAAAAAGAACCTGAACATGCAGGCTACCTTATTATCGTTGTTTATATTGCCGAAAAATAATCCAAAAATCCATAACCCATGAAAGTCACCTTTCCACATTTGGGAAGTATGTATATATTTTGCAAGGCCATTGCAGAAACCGCCGGCATTGAATACGTACTGCCGCGTCCCACCTCAAATCGTACACGCGAAATCGGCGAGTACAGCACCAATGAATCCGTATGTCTTCCATTAAAAATCATTCTCGGTAATTTTGTTGAGGCACTTGAAGACGGAGCGGACACCATTATCATGGTGGGTAGCGGGCCGCCGTGCCGTCTGGGACTTTATGACAGAATCATTAAAATTGTACTAAAAGACATGGGCCATGATTTCAGGTGGCTGACCATACCCGGGATCTTTAACTGGCAGGCGTTTATGCAGAATCACGAGGAGACAAAGGAACTTCGCAAGGAGCTTTCTTTCGCTAATTTTGCTAAATTTCCCTTTGCCATTCTCATGGGATGGAAGAAGATGAACTGGTGCGAGCATCTTGAAAAAACAGCCGCCCGCATCCGTGCCATGGCCATCCGTCCGAATGAAGTAGACCATATGCTTGAGCACACGCTGGAAGCAATAGATAAGGCAGGCACAATGTCAAGCCTTTCAAAAGCCGGCAAAGAGGGTCTCGAGGCGTTTGAGTCCGTTGAAAAAAATAAAAGACCCCCGTTAAAGGTCATGATGGTGGGGGAAGTCTACACGATCATGGAACCTTCTATTAACATGGACGTTGAAAAACGCCTCGGGCATTTAGGCGTCATCGTTGAACGGTCGTCATATTTCAGTACGCATATCCGTAAAGGATCACGCCTTGACCGTAAACTTTTAAAAAAAAGAAAACAATTTCTTGATAACGCCGGCAGGTATTTAAAATATGATGTGGGAGCGGAATGCAACTTTTCTGTAGCAGAGACGATCCAGGCCGCTGATGAAGGATATGACGGTGTTGTTCATGTGTATCCTTTTTCATGTATGCCTGAAAATAATGCCGCATCAGTTCTTTCCATTGCGGGCCCGGATCTAAATATTCCGATTCTACCCGTCGTCATCGACAGGCAGGATATGGGACTTCGAATTGACACACAGCTCGAAGCCTTTGTTGATGTGCTTCGCTGGCGCAAACAGGGACAGATTTTATGAATATCGGACTGCCTCAAGAACTGCTGCATATTGATTGGATCGCTGACCTGAAATTGATGCTCGAGCAAATGAATCCGGGTATGGCATTTGTTCATGTATCTGCCGGTGAAGCACCCGCATACCTGAACCTTGAAGAAGATTCTTGTTTTCCTTTTAAAAAAATGATCCGAAATGCACTTGCCCTTCACAAAGAAGTTGATGCTCTCCTGCTTCCCAGAGTGGTAGAAATGGACGGATTTCTGGCATGCCCGAACTTTCGTGCGTTTCCGGACATTGTTGAATTAAACACTAAAAATATCTCTTCAAATGAGAAGAAGCCAATAGTATCACCTATAATAAAAGTAAAGAACAATAAAGAATTAAAGGCCATAGCTAAAACAACCGCAAAAGAGTTAAACCAAATCCTTGATTTTACTTCTTTACCCAAACTGGCTGCAATGCCCAAGACCAATCAAAATCAATCCGCCCTAAACAAAACTGATATCCAGCATCAGGACCTTTCAAAAACCATCGCCATTATCGGACATCCCTATGTTTTGGCCGATAAAAGACTCAACAACGGTGTTCCGGAATTATTAAATATTTATGGGTATGATACGGTCTTTTCCAATAATGTGCCATTTGAGGAATTAAGCGAACTCGCACGCTCTCTTGATTATTTTGCAAAAAAAATGTACTGGCGATCAGCAAGAGAAATTATCGGCGCCTTTTTCTTTTTTTCACACATAAACCGGTCAGCAGGAATCATCCACCTGGCGCCTTTTAATTGCGGCATTGACGCGCTGCTCCGAATCGAGCTGATGAGTATGCATAAAAGGATTGAAGGAGCGCCGCGATTTATGACCATTGTTTGTGACGAACACACCCAGCGGGATCATGTAGTCACACGAATAGAAGCTTTTCTGGATATGATTTATGGCATCAGGATCAACTGAAATATTTTTAGGAATCGATGTGGGATCCGTCAGCACGAAGATGGTAACGCTGGACGTCAATACCCTTGATATCATCGACTCTATGTACATCCGCACCCATGGTGACCCCTTAAGTTCACTTCGGGTGATCATCAAACGTCTTCATCAAATGAAGCCGCTGCCATTTATTCGGGCCACCGGCACAACTGGGAGCGGACGGTTTCTGGCAGCCAGACTGGTAAACACACATATTATTAAAAATGAAATTACCACACACACCTTAGCCGCGGTAAAAATTTTACCGGAGGTCAGGACAGTTGTGGAAATTGGCGGCCAGGATTCCAAGATTATTATCACAAGAGACGGACATGCCGTTGATTTTGCAATGAATACGGTGTGCGCGGCAGGGACCGGATCTTTTCTAGATCAGCAGGCCAGCCGGCTGGGAGTAAAGGTCGAAGACATGGGCGATCTGGCGCTAACATCTGACAGCCCGTCGTCCATATCCGGAAGATGCACAGTTTTTGCGGAAACCGATATGATCCACAAACAGCAAATCGGCATTCCCATGAATGATATTGTCGCCGGGCTGTGCCGTTCCCTTGTTCGAAACTATCTGTCAACAGTCGGGAAAGGAAAACCTATTGAAGCTCCTGTCATATTTCAAGGCGGCGTTGCCGCGAATAGGGGAATTGTAAAGGAGTTTGAAAAACAGACAGGCCTTAGATTTCAGGTGTCTCCTTATTACGGCGTTGAAGGAGCTTACGGCGCAGCTTTGCTGGCATCAATGGTAAAAGCTGAACAGCCTGAGTTCAAGGGATTTGAGATGCTTGAAAAAACGTTTAAAATAAACAGTTTTATCTGTAATAAATGTGAAGAAGCCTGTTCTGTGATACGATTATATCGTGACGGAAAGCCGGTTTCATTTTGGAACGACAGGTGCGGGATGTATTCAACCGGAGAAATCAATGGATAATTCGGATGTTATTGTCATTGGCGGCGGTATGGGCGGTTTGGTTTCCGCTGGACTTTTGGCATCAAAGGGTTTCAGTGTGCTTGTTTTGGAAAAGGAGCCCAAGATTGGCGGGTATGTCACCGGGTTTGACCGAAATGGATTTTATTTTGACGCGACAGGCGCCTTTATCGCTGCTTGCAGGCCGGGTGGAGAGTTTTACCAGATCCTTCAGGAACTTAACATTTCTGACCAACTCACCTTTCTTCCCATTGGTAAGATCTGGAATATTTACCCGGATCTTGAGCTGCGAGTCTATTATGACAACCCCGGTGAGTACATTGGGGAGATTAAAAGACTTTTTCCGGTGCACGCGCAAGCGCTCGAAGCTTACAGTCTGCTTACCACAAAACTCGGCAAAGAATTTATCGAATTTGAATCCGCTCCGTTATGGAAAAAAATTTTTCTGCCATTTTCTTTTCCCACACTTTTTAGAAATGCCAGAAAATGCCATGCTGATATTTTACACGCCTACTTTGGAAGAGATAATAGAATCCATATGGCGCTTTCTGCACTTCCCACGACACTTCCTCCCAGCAAACTTTCATACGCCTTTGTAGCCGTTTTATGGGCAAAAGTTCTTGCGGACGGTGTGTATTACCCAAAAGGCGGCATGCTTGCTCTTACCAACGCCCTGGCTTCTGCTATTACGGACAACGACGGAAAAATCGAATGCGAAAAAACGGTTGATAAAATTATTATAAAAGGAAAAAGAGCAACAGGTGTCGTTCTTTCAGACGGCACAGCCATTCATTCTAAATGGGTCATCGGCGGCATGAATCTGTTTAAAGCCAAACAAATGCTGCCGGATAACAAACCCCTCTATGGGAAGATGCATCGAATAGGACGGTATTCATCTTCCTTATCAGCTGTTCTTTTCTACGTGGCACTGCCTTCAGGCTGTCTGCCGGATAATTGGCCCTATTTTATTTCGATTCACACCAGCAGTGATCCGGAAGCGGAACATCGGATATTGGAAGAAGGCAACATGGGAAAGGAAAACTATCTGGTCATTACTACACCCACTGTTTTGGATCCTTCTCTTGCCCCTGAAGGTCAGCACAGCCTTAAAGTATTGGTTCACGCCCCGCGCGCCGATCATTTTCAGAAAATGTATGGCACAGGAGTAGATATGGATCGGTTAAAAAACAATATTTTCTTAACGATTAAAAATCGCACAGGACTTGACATTCACTCAAATGCACTATTTGTGGATCAGGCTACACCCGTAACACTGATGGATCGAACGGGTAACGAAAACGGCGCCATGTATGGACTGGACGCGGCCTGCGAACAGGTTGGGCCCTTAAGACCGCCAAACCGAACGACCCTTGACAATCTGCTTTGGGTAGGACATTATACCCGACCTTCCCATGGAATTGTGGGAAGTGCCATGGCAGGCAAGTTTGCCGCTAACATTATTCAATCAACTGATAAAAATTAAGGATCATCTCTAAAAGGGCTGAGGATTTTTCAAAGGTCTGAAAGTTTGATTAAAGTTATAAAGATAATGCCTATTTTCTCAAAGCCATATCAAAATTGTTTATCGAAGGCGACTCAATATTTGGGGTTTAAGAGACTTTATGGAGATCAAGATAGACCCTTTTTCATAATCCCAAATATTGTGTCACCGAACCGCTTTTCGGGAGTTTAGTTCAGATATGGCCTTTCGAAAACAAGCATTATCTTTGATATAAGTTACCTTTATAGTTAAAGCTATAATTAAAATTTTGACAAACATATTAAAAAAACATTCACTTGAACCCTTGAACCCTTGAATCCTTGAACCCCTTTCTCCAACTAA
>JAFDFT010000520.1 GCA_019309685.1 Deltaproteobacteria bacterium | reverse complement strand
CCTTTTGTAAGTTCTCTGGCGACGGTTGCCCCGCCCGGTCCTGAACCAACAACGATAACATCTGCCGTGTAAGACAGTTCTTTGCTCATGGTTTTTCTCCTCATACTTTGTCATACCCCGGTTCATCCGGGGTATCCATATAAAAAGTGTTATATAAAGTTCCGTTTGCTTGCTAAACAGTTTTTATTCATCATTCTGGATCACCCGGACGAGCCGGGTGATGACAGTTGTTTGTCGGGTCCGGCTCTGCATCGCATATGGCTCAATATTTGGTGTTTTGGAGGCTTGCCAGAAGTTAAAAAGAGTGTATTCGCATAAGCCCCCAAATATTGAGCTACTACAAAATAATTAGGCTCCTGAAAACATGTAGAGAAACAAACACTTGGGCCCTTGACCCCTTGAATCCCGGAACCCTCTTCTCCAATTAAATTGGAGAAGAAGTGCTTTTTATTTTATCAAGCAGTGATTGATTATCAGGAATATCACCAATATTTTTTCCATAATAAGCGTACTTGACTGCTTTATTCGTATCAACAAGAAAGACTGCAGGGAGCTGCAATTCCTTTCCTTCACTTTTACCGTGCGTGAACCCTTCTTTTTTTGCACGCAGTGCCTTTTTGATAATACCCGGTGAAATATATCTGAATATAGATCCCGGGTTGACGTTGTACAATTTAAATATTTCCATATCCGGATCACAGATAATCGTCATGGGCATGTCTTTTTCATTTGTCATGTCATTTATTATTTCGGGTTGACTTTGTAGTACGATAAAAACATTTGTGCCAGCTTTTTTAAACTGATCAATGTCTCTGCTTATTTCCGATATTTTCAATTGGCAAAGGGGGCATCCCATGTAGCGGAGGAAAATGAGCAATGCCCTGTCGTTCTTTAAAAAATCATGAAATTTCAATGAATTATCCCATGGAGAATCAAAAGTAAAATCGGGTGAAGTCATTCCGGGTGTAATTCCTTCTTTCATAGAGGACCTCCTTAAATAGTTTGATTCTTCTCTCATTTATTTGGAGAAGAGGATTCGAGGGTTCAGGGATTCCCCGCTCAAAGTCCGGGATCTTCGACAAGGATTCAAGTGATTGTTTTCAAATGATTTTATCAAATTCTTAAGCATTTTTTTAATTTTCGTAAAAGTACTTTAAAATTCTGACAGGATCTTATTTAAACATCGAATGTCGAATGCTGAATATCGAACACAGAATCACGAAGGTTTCATTTGTTTTTTATCTTCTTTTGGCATTGTCTATATTTTAAGGTATTCCTTCGATATTCGATATTTTTAACTATCATAAACTCTTTTGGAGATTACCCATCAATTTAAACTATTTTTACTATACAGTCTTTAAAAGCCTATTTCATCTGCTTCAATAAATTTTTGTAAATTCTTAGGCAAATGGCCGTGATCAATGGATTTTGCCTGTTCGGACATATCTACTGAATTATACGTGTGCCAGTACAAAATGGACTTACCTTTGTTTTCAGGTTTAGCACAATAATCAAGAACAGCGGCAAACGTTTTTGATGTATATGTCGGGTCCAGGATAATGTTTTCCTTTTCTTTTAACTGGCGATATGCGTTTTTCCCTTTATCCGTAACCTGGCCGTATCCTTCACCAAAATAATCGTCCAGCACCTGCGGCGGTTTAATTTTAATTTTCGGGATATCCTTACAGATGTTTTTTAAATAATGGTATGTGTTTTCAGCCAGTTTTTGAATTGAGGCGCTTGTACAATGTGGAAGAGGGCCGAAATGCGAAGCTGTAACCCTTACCGAACGAATCGGCGTATTGAGTCCTGCGAGAAGCGTTCCCAACAACAGCCCCGCAGCTGTTCCCGTGGAGCCGGCGGGACAGAAGATAATCTCGGGTTCAGGGATCAAGCCCTGTTCAATCTGTGATTTGAGCTCAAAAGCCGCATTCACAAAACCGATGGTACCGATTGAGTTGGAACCACCCGCGAAAATGGAGTATGCACCGGGATGTCTTATTTTCTGTGTCAGGTAAAATGAAATAAGTGTTTTTAACACGGTTTTTTTATAAATCGTTTTTGCATGATATTTTTTAAACAGAAGCAGATTTTGTTTTACATTTTTTGTCACCGGTTGTCTGAAGAGGAGCAGCGTACAGTCCAAGCCTAATTTTCGGCTGTAGATTGATGTGGCAAGGCCATGATTGGTGCCGATGGCCCCGAAGGTGATAACCCGCTTGCTTTTTTTCTTAATTGCATCTGCGAGAAGGAATTCCAATTTTCTTACTTTGTTGCCGCCATAAACCGGAGACGTCTGATCGTCACGCTTTACCCAGAGGTTATCACACCCAAGATTTTTCAATTGCTGGACCGGTGTGGGAAAAGAACCCAGCGGGGTCCATGCTAATTTATTTTTTAGTTCAGGATAATGGCTAAACAGTGCAGGGAGTGTGTTTTTCTCACTCATTCCAGTTTTCCTTTTTCATAAGGTCGTTGAGATCGATTCCCTGGGTTTTGAGATATCTCTTTCGCAGCCAGTAATATGTGATACCTGAGATGATGAAAAGGATAAAACACCCTATTTTCAAAGGCGTTTTAAGATCGACAATAAGAATAAGTCCGAAAA
>JAFDFT010000519.1 GCA_019309685.1 Deltaproteobacteria bacterium | reverse complement strand
TTGAAGAACATCCTCTTGAATGCCTAATAACGAAGCGATAATATCTGAAGGGGTATCCTGGGGCGATTTGGCCCGCTCCTTTAATTTCTTGTATACTTCATCAGATACCTGGATTAAAGGACTCATGCTGCCTCCTTCTCTAAAACTAAATTTAATTATTTCTTCTATACGTAAATACCTTAAGCCATTCTTGCCATCAACCCAAAGAGCTCAACAGCATTTAACGGTATGTCATCCCCTTTAAACTCCTTAAACAGTGCTGCGACATTGATTACGATTCTTTCTTTTTCACCCCAGCTGCCATAAGGTCCTAAATCGATATCAAAAGCCGCGTCCTCAGCGTTCATCCCGTCATCATATCGTTTTCGTGCCTCTGCTTCAATATAATGCCAGTACGCTTTTATAGAGTCTACGCCTTTCTTATCTGTTATCGGCCCATGGCCTGGAACAAAAATATCCGCTTCCATATCAAGCATGAGATCACATGCCTGTATCCAGTTTTTGACCGGGCCAATCCACATAATAGGTGTTCCGCCGATAAAGAGCATGTCTCCTGCAAAAACAGTTCGATCATATGGAACAAACACGATAACATCACCTTTGGTATGACATGGCCCAACTTCAATTAAATTCACTTCTTTACTTCCCACTGTGAGATCCATGCGGCCTTCAAACGTATTCGTGGGAAATGTTAATGTAATTCCGTCAAAATTAAATTCCGAAAAACAATGTGTAAAATAGCGGCCAATATCACCCAGAGTAGGCGCTGCCTTCATCATTTCAGCAAGCATCTGCGGCGGTGTTTCAGTCATTTCTTCAGCACATGCTTTTGAAGCGATAATTTCTGCACCTTTTACCAGTTCATTTCCATACACATGATCGCCATTAGCATGGGTGATGACCAGTGTATCTATCTTTTCAGCACCCTTCACCTTTTGTGATATCTCGTCAAGCATTTCCCGGGTCAATTTAAGATCAAACAATGTATCGACAAGTATCGAATTGCTGCCATCCGATACAAACCCAGCGTTGCTCCATCCCCAGGAACCATCCGGCTGAAGATACGCATACGTGCAATCACCAATTTTATGAAGCCCTTTTTTATAATCCACCATAGCTATGCGTGTCCCTTTTTCCGACTTTTTTATTATATCATAAAACGACTCAACTGCTTAATCGCTTTCTCCATTATCTAATATAATGCATCTATTTTTATATATACATATTAACTGAAGAGCAAATGACTCAATAGGATTCCATCCCATATTTAAGGCTTCACAATCCTGTTTCTTAACACACCCAGTTTTGACACTTCCAGTTCAATCACATCACCCGGTTTTAAGAATCTGCCATGCTCAAGCCCACACCCATCCCCAACCGTTCCGGAACCTAAAATTTCTCCTGGGTATAATGTTTCGCAGTTTGATACATGAGCAATCAACTCTTCAAATTTATGATGCATATCACCGCTGTTACCCCTACCCCATTCCTCTCCGTTCACACGAGCAATCATGGTTAAATTATACGGATCAGGGATTTCATCTTTTGTGACCAGCCATGGCCCCAGAATGTTTCCGGTATCAAAATCTTTGCCTTTTGCCGGGCCAAGACGTCCCGCCATTTCTTTAAACTGAGCGTCCCTGGCGCTCATGTCATTAAAAATAAGATACCCGAATATATGGCCTTTGGCATTTTCTTTTTGAATATCTTTACCTTCTTTTCCAATAACAATGCCCATTTCACACTCAAAGTCCATCATATTGCTATAGGAGGGCCATATAACATCTTGTTCCGTACCGATCACGGAGAATCTGTTTGCCTTATAGTAAATCGGTTGGTCATACCAGACCTTTGGTATTTTTGGCAAACCAAGATACACAAGCAGTTTTCCTAAAATTCCTAATCTAGACCGCACGATCTGCTGCCCCGCCTGTTTTAGATGTTTCTCAAAGAGCATGCAGTCTCTCATTTGCCTCGGCCTCGGAACGGGCGCCAGCAATCTGACAGCATCAATTGAAATTGTTTTTTTGTTTTCAGTCACAGCTTTGTTGGCAATAGTTAATGCCACTTCTTTACCGTCAATTAAATCAAGCATTGAAGAAAATTTATCGGAAAGATCTACAAGTGTCTTCAAATCATCTAAAAGCGCGCCCACTTTTTCAATTGCATCGCCTTGAGCATATGTGACAAGTTTCATCATCTCCTCCCAAATGTGCGAACGGTTAAAACATAATTAATTTTTATGTGTTCCTTATATCATGATATCGGATTACTTATCCATAAAATTTTAACAATTCGAATAAGATAATGAAACTTTGAGTTTTAATTATTCTAATATAGATGTTATCCTTTACGGTCTAATCCGGATTCGTTCAACATTAATATTTCTTCATTTCTTTTTCATATTGACAAGAAATAAAAATTATCAGAAAAATAAGTTTCATTGTATAATATGCGCCTAAAATCTATCCATGCAAAAGAAAACACCTAAAACCCGGCAGAAACAAACCCCGAACACCCTAAAGAAACAGACATCTGTTTTTGAAATCCTTGCAATTCATATAAAAATCAACCCCCTTATATTGACTGTCGCCACACCGCTCTTTGTTGT
>JAFDFT010000518.1 GCA_019309685.1 Deltaproteobacteria bacterium | reverse complement strand
TGCCGTTCCGATAGGCCAGAGTCTTATTGACCCCTACTTTGCGAAAAAGGATCACCTTCAACTTGAAAAAGCCACATACACAGCCTATACAATCGCCAGCGGAATATCCCTTGAGCTGGGAACCTATCTGAAGATGAAGGGGTATGACTTTGCAGCCGGGACCGCTAACCGGCACTACCGTATGGATACTGAAAACGGTATTTCCGATATGTACCCGACAATTTCCCATCGTTATTTAGCGGTCCGGTCGGGAGTTGGTCACTTTGGGTTATCTGGAAACGTACTTACTTCTCAAGCAGGTGCTGCAGTGGCTCTGGGCACGGTAGTGACCAATGCCGAACTTGTCCCAACCGATCCGCTTCCCTAAGAAGAAAACTACTGCGACAATTGCGGCATGTGTATAGCTGGATGTGCTTCAGGATTTATGAACCCAAAAGAAAAAATCTCAGTTTCTATGGGCGGAATTGATTTCGCCTATTCCGGGAGACGTCACTACATGAGGTGCGGTTACGTATGCGCCGGCTATACCGGGCTGCACCCTTCGGGAAAATGGTCTACATGGTCACCCGGCCGCTTTCCAATTCCTGAAGACGATGATAAACTTATTGAGATGATACCTAAAGTGGCTTCGCTTTATGGACAGTGGCCCATTATTGAAGGCGGTTTTTACCATGTTTTGATGGATGCCAAGCTCCGCACAACCTGTGCGAATTGTCAGTTTATCTGTTTTCCAGATCCCGAAACCAGAAAGAAAAGATACAAAATGCTAACCAAAAGCGGTGTGGTCATTCAAAAAAATGACGGTTCGCTTGAGGCCGTAACCCCGGAAGAGGCTCAAGAAATGCTTCGGACGATGAGCCCCGAGAAAAGGAGATTATACGAAGAGGTATAATTATTAAAAAGGGTCAAGCCTGCCCTTGACTCATTCAAAGAATATACAATATTCGCATATTAATATGTTACGTGTAACAATTACAAAAGATTAAAAATGTCTGTATGGTTTCAATAATTTGCTTTCTAACAGGAGACAAACAATGAAGACACTTACATTCGATAACGGTGACCAAATGCCCATTCTGGGACTGGGAACCTGGAAGTCGGAACCTGGCGAAGTGTACAGTGCGGTTAAAGAGGCTATACTCCTCGGCTATCGACACATCGATTGTGCCCTCATCTATGGAAATGAGGCCGAGATCGGCCAGGCTCTGTCTGAATCCTTTAAAGCAAATGGCGCCACCCGGGATCAGATGTGGATCACTTCCAAGCTATGGAATAATTCCCATGCGCCGGAGGACGTGCAGCCGGCACTGGAGAAGACCCTCTCGGATTTGCAGCTGGACTATCTTGATCTCTACCTTATGCATTGGCCTGTTGCTATAAAGAAAAGCGTTTTATTTCCCGGGTCTGTGGAGGATTTTGTTTCTCCCGAAGTTCTACCGATTTCACAGACCTGGGAGGCAATGGAGGTATTAGTGGACAAGGGGCTATGCCGGCATATCGGTGTTTCCAATTTTAGTATTGCCAAGCTAAAGACACTTATTGATGGCGCGAGGATAAAACCCGAGGTGAACCAGATTGAGCTGCACCCATATCTGCAGCAATCCGCCATGCTTGATTTCTGCAGCAAGAGCGGCGTCCACCTTACAGCGTACTCACCTCTGGGATCACCCGATAGGCCTGACCGGCTGAGGGCGGAGGACGATCCCTTTCTTCTGGAGGATATGACGATCGCGTCGGTTGCCGAGCGGCTCGGATTAACTCCGGCTCAGGTGCTCATCAGTTGGGCCATCCACCGTGGGACCGCACTCATTCCCAAGTCTGTAAACCCGGCGAGAATAAAGCAAAACCTTGCCGCGGCCGGGGGGTCGCTTACGGAGGAGGACATGGAGGAAATCGCGGGGCTCGACCGGAATCGCCGTTATATTGGTGGTAACTTATGGACAACGGAGGGCGGTCCTTACACAATGGCGAACCTTTGGGATGAATGATGCAACGCATTACTCTTTCGGTGTAATCAATTATGAACGCAATAAAATACCGCGAAGCAACAAAACAAGACATTCCAAAAATCATTGAATTGTGGAAAGAGTTTATAGAGTTCCATAAAGCCAGAGATACATTTTTTTCCCAATCAAAGGAAGGTCCCAATAATTTTGGTACATTCATCCTGGAGAACCTGCGCAAAGAGGATGCCGTTGTGTATGTCGCGGAAATAAATGGAGGTGTTGTAGCCCATATCCTTGCCACTATTCAGGACTATCCTCCTGTCTTTGACATAAAGCAATATGGATTAGTCAACGATTTGGCTGTTGCGTCAGCATACCGGAGGTCTGGAATAGGGACACATTTATTTAATATGGCCAGGGACTAGTTTATCAAAAAAGGAATAAAGCGGGTTGAAATTGAAGCAGCCCTGACAAATGAAACATCAACTTCGTTTTGGAATAAAATGGATTTTAAACCGTATAAGGAAGTTTGCTATTTAGAACTCTAATACTACCAAACAAATCCATGGACCAATTGATTTAAAACCCTCGCCCCTGGTATAGGAAACATTATAGCAAATAATGAATGCTCTAAAAATAATAAAACTTAATGCGGAACATCATGGAATT
>JAFDFT010000517.1 GCA_019309685.1 Deltaproteobacteria bacterium | reverse complement strand
AGTGATTTATAAATAAAAACATACCGCTCCTCATTGATGTCAATTACAATATCCCCGCCCCTTGTTTCAGCATAAACAATCCATCCGGGCTTGGGGCCGCTCCCACATTCAGCTTTAGGAACAAAATCGCCTGTCTTTCCGTTATACCAGGCAAGCAACATGGGCTGAGTGGTAAATTCTTTTGCTTTGTTGTCGGCAATCTGATTGATGGACACGAAATCCAAATCTCGATCGTCAATCTTTAACTCTATTGGATTGCTCAAACACTCTTTTATGGAACAGCTACAACCGGCCATATACATTTTTCTTTCATTCAATTTGAAAGTTTTAAGTGCCTATCAAATTTTAGTCACTTTTATGATCTTTCGCTACGTTGAATGCGATGGCCTGGCATAAAATACGTTACCGTATTTACGAGTTACAGTGCTTAGCCTTCACAATTAACTTTTTCCTTTTTTTGCGTCTCGGGCCTTTTTATATTTTGCCATCATTTTGGAACTCATTGCTTCCAGATTTTTCGCAATCATGGAAGCCCTGCCTGCCGGTATGGCAACCACCATTAATTCGGGGTCCAGACCGCACCGCAAACGGTCACCAAAGCCCGTGACTGAAAAATTGACTTTACCTGTCTGTATTGAATAAACGGTGACATCACCACAGATTCCCTGAAAGCCCGTGGCCATTGAAATTTCTGTCCGGCCGCCGGTATCATATTTATCGGCTACTAATATAAACATGACTTGCTCTGCATTAACTGGTATGAGTATCACCTGATAATTATTATCCGCCTGGGCTAGGGGTCTGAGAAAAATTCCTTCTGTCCTGCCGTCTTGAAGCTTGTATGCTCCTGTTACCGCGTTTTGAGCTGCTTCGATCGTACCAAATACGCCTGCGTCATAATGCTTGCGGCCGGATAGCATCTCATCAGAATAATTTGAAAAACCCAGTGTTGCTGCACCGGATTTGCAGACGATATCCTTTTCCAGAAGATAAAGGGTTTGTCCGTGGGCGGCTGTCATTATTCCATGACAATAGCTTCGGAGCGGTTTATCCGGCCGGTATTTCTCCAACTCAGAGTTATTGTTTGGGTACAATGAAACAGCCACAGGAAAAACAGAAAGTTCTAAATGAGTTGTTAATATTTCAGATATTTGAGCATTATTCATCATTTTTCACACTCAGTCATTCGTCTCGCAAGCATGATACCATGCTTATTTTTGAATTACCAAAATCTGCTGGTTTCGAATCAACACAATTTTCTCGTTGACGCCATTTATACAGAAATGTTCCTAAAACATCAAGTCAGACATGTGGCTGGCACCTAAATTCTTGAAACCTCTTAACATAATGTCCCTAAAGTTCCCGGATGTCTTACACTCTTCAAGAAAATCAAGAAAGTCTAAATTTGTCCAATATTTCCTTTCTCTTGCGCCAATCCGGCTGGCAACGGGTCAGAAGTGAATAGAAAGCCTTTGAATGGTTGTTGTGCTTTAAATGGCACAGCTCATGCATGATGACGTATTCAATGCAATGCACAGGCACTTGTACCAGTTTAACGTTGAGTGTGATTCGACCGCTGTTGCTGCAACTTCCCCACCGTGCGCGCATTTTACGAATTACCAGCAATGGCTCCGGTACACCGTGGCGTAACACGACAGTGTAACACTTTTCAAGGTAACGACCTAAAGTTGCGCGGGCTCGTTTTCGATACCATTGATCTACAGCCTTTTTAACGCTTTGAGTATCGTTTTTATCTTCAACCCATACCCAGAGAAAACGGCCCAGGAGTTTGGCTGACTGCTTCGAATCCTTCACAACTTTGAGGCGATATTGCCTGCCCAGATAAACGAGAGTTTCTCCACTGACGTATCGTTTCGGAGCCGGCAAGGGGTGATAGGTCTCCAGCTTGTCGAGCTTTCGCATTATCCAGGGTGCCTTTTTTCGCACAGCTAAATGAATCTGTTCATCATTGGCGGTTCTCGGCGCATGTACATCCACCGTTAGCTCGGGAGACACAACGATGCGCAACCGTTTACGGTCGGCGCGATATAAGCGGTATGGAATCTGTCGAGAGCCGAACTCAATGATATGTGTTACAACCTTAGTCTTCATTTGCAATTGCCACTTCTATGCAGCGGTCAATAATGGCATCGTGGTCATCTAAAGAAAGCTCAAGGCTATGCTGCCCGGCAACTTCAAAGAGGATGTCGTCGATCTCTCCCCTCATTTTATTGATCGCATCCTGATTGGTGCGCCAGTCACGGATTTTGTAGGGGCTTATTCTTTCCGAAACTTGAAGCGCAATATCGGTTCCGGGCCGATCTTTTAGCTCGCCGTATTCAGCCAGCGCCTCGCGAACACATCCATAATACCGACGCGCCATATCTTTTCCGATAAGTTCCGAAGGAATATCGTCGCCCGTGTGCGTAACTACTTTGGTCGAAATGTCCTTGATCTTCTCAAGGGCTTCCAGGGTCTGAAGCCGCCCCGCATGGTAGGCTTCGATCACATCCTCCAAAAGTTTGGAAAACTTCTTATAGAAGGCAGGATCTTTGGCGATTTCCTGCTCGATCACATGCCGGGTCGCAGAAGCAATTTTGTCTGCCTTGGCGCCCA
>JAFDFT010000516.1 GCA_019309685.1 Deltaproteobacteria bacterium | reverse complement strand
TTAAACGCTTCAATATTTTGTTGGATGAAAAAATCTAGCCCATGTTCCGTGTCATAGGCAAATTCATTATTGAACATTTTATGAAGGAAGCTATAGCCCGGGAGAAGATCGGACACTGTGAATTCTGTTGATTTTACTTCAAGAATAGACATCGCAGTAAACGCTGCGGGCACAAAAAAAGAAATGGCGTTGTTTTTATAATACTCGAGTCCTGTTCGTTTATTTACATTGATCCTGTAATATTCCAATGACGTTGCTTGGTTTTTATCAATAACGGGCTCAATGAACTTTCTTTCCACATATGAATCTATAGCGTGTTTAACTGCTTGCACATATCCAGCAGTCAATGTGTCCGCCATATTCGCTTTTTGATAAGATAGGTAGTGCATATATGTTTCTATATAGGCCATCAGTCGGGTATATGATAAAATGGTTTTTGAACAGTTCAGTATCGCGCTTGCTAAAAGAGATTGAGGATTGACAATGGTCACTTTGTCTATGGCATATAAAAACTTATTTCCCAGGTTTCGACACAAGACATTTTGCTCTTTAGAAGACATGTCTTTTAACGGCGTGGCATGTTTAGCCAACTGTTCACTTAAAGAGATAGGTTCGTGGAAATTAATGTAGATTTTACCGTATTTTCTTCTCATTAATCTAGCGGCCTTTAAAATTTGAAACAGGCTTTCAGGTTTTTTCTGGCCTCCCTCTAACTCATAAACATAAGAACTTTCTTCCAGAACCCTGTCATATCCGATGTAAATAGGAACAAATATCAGATCGTCGCACGCTTCTTCTTTATATGCGTCTAATAGAATGCTAAAAAATCCCAATTGCGGCATAAGCAATTTTCCGGTTCTGCTTCTCCCGCCTTCAAAAAATACTTCTATATTAAACCCCTCTTCAAGAAGTTTATAGATATATTCGGAAAATACTTTTGCGTAAAAAACAGCGCCTCTGAAAGAACGCCTTACGGAAAATGCTCCCCCGCCTCTTAAGAGAGTCGCAAGCGGCCAGAAAAATAAGTTCTTCCCCGCTACCGCGTGAGGGCAGGGCATATTGTTGTTGTAAAGCACATAAGGCAGGATCAAATAATCGATATGACTTTTGTGGCATGGCATAAAAATAACAGGGGCTTTTTGCGCTGCTTTTTTGACTTGTTTTAGCTTGTCCTCGGATACCATGATGCCTTCAAAAAGGGATTTGATGATATATTTAACGATAAAGATACTGACGCTGACAATGGCTGAGTTATAATTGGCCGCAATTTCTTCGAGATACGCATCCGCTTGTTTTCGTACTTTTCGTATGTCCATTTTGCGTTTTTCTGAGTATTGCTGCATGAAGTTTCGAAGTCTGTCATGGGTTAGAATTTCTTCTTTTATTTCCTGCCGCGTTTTTAATACGGGTCCTGTAATGCTCTGGCGGTGACGGTTGAACTGGAGTAAAAGGTTTCTGCGCAATATAAGGGCTTGAAGCTCAATTGTCCGATCCCTGTTTTCAGGAAGTTCGATGAAATCTTTTAAATTTACCGGCTTTGATATTTCCACAAATGTTTTGGTAGGATCCTTTAAAAGCGTAAAAAGCCGACGAAGTTTACCGGGATTATTTTCTGTGCCAAAAATAAGATCTGTAAAGGTTTGATGAAATTTAACCGGTTTTGTACTGAAAAACATCAGGTGAGGTAGGATATAAATCGGGAGATCAATGGTTTTTTGAATCTGGATTAGATACTGGACAGGGTCTGTTTTAGCTTTTACAAACCATCGATAAAAGCCTTTTTTATCGACAAGGTTTAGAAACCCTGAACGTCCATCCAGTAATTCTTTTTTGACGTATTCACTGCCATATGGATCCGGCATTCCAAGATACTTATATAGAAAATCAATATACGAAAGAACGATTTTAAATATTCTTGATAGGGGTTGCCACGCGATCACATTATGATTCAAACCGATTTGAGGAAACGGGAGCTGTTTTCTTTGATAATGATAGTAGTAAAATAAAAAATCAAAATTACTTTTGTGTTTGGTTGTAAAAACGATAATGGCATCTTTGGGGATAATATTAAATATGTCGGCCTGATCTTCTTCCATCTTTATGCCGGCAAAAAAAAGATTGAGCAAAAAGGATGAAAAAACGCCGATGCCGCTCGGAAGAAAACAGCTAAAGTGGCTATGGGTTCCCCCGAGAATCGTATCTATTTTCTTTCGAAGTTTTCTCTTAAAATTATACATTTTAAAAACGTTTAGAATACCCTTCTATCTTGAAAAATGAAATTTATCATGACTTATAAAAGAAAATCCAGCGGATGCCGGATTAATAGGAGTCATGAATTTATCAGTTATAATATGATTTAAGAATATACTGTTATGGGATGAATATGCAAGCTTTTTATTCCCTGAATCTTGCATGAAAATTGATGAGAATCTTTTTGAATGAGGCATCAAAATAGTTTCGGCAGTATTTTGACATTGAAGCATTTTACACATATTGTAAAAAAGGGAGTACCAAATATTTTCTAATCAATTTTAACCTGAGGTGCGAACCGCAGACTTCCATATGCGGCGTTACTAAGGGTTTGCGATAGTTCGAACTATAGCTTCACCCTTAGGTGC
>JAFDFT010000101.1 GCA_019309685.1 Deltaproteobacteria bacterium | reverse complement strand
ACAATATCAAAAACTTCAAATACCGCGGACCCCCTACCGAAGCTGTGAGAAAAAATGCTGACATTTGCCTTGTCTAAATCAACAAATTCTCCATTCATCCATACTTTCATTTTATTCTCTGAATTTAATTCTTTACAGTGAAAGAAGTATTATTATTAAGTCCTCCGCCCTGATTTATTTAAAATATCACCTGGTTGAAATCAATTAAAGTGAAGGCTCAGGTGAGCGATGTTCTTCAATCTCACAACTCAGTAATCATTGTTATTCAAACTCAGACACCCAGAGCATATTGAATTTTTAAAACTTACCAGGTTATGTTGCCTTTAACATAGCCTCAATGATCCATGCAATCCAAATCTTACTTGTCACTCACACAATTTTAAGATATGAAGAAGCCATACAAAAAGATCTAAATAATCCGACTCTGTATACACATACTTCATCCCGATACATTTATTTTAGATCTTGTTAATTCTTATCAAACAGGCTTTCTCGTAAACAAATAAAAACCTTCTATTTAGTGCATAGCGAACATCTCGTTGATTTTATAAAGCATCTCTGGATATCCAGCAAAAATGGTTTTTGACACTTGATCTATTAAAGGGAAGCGGCAAAAGAAGAAATTTTAGAATATTTAAATTCTAAAGTCGCTGTCTATAAAAAATCCGTGATGCTATATTCGTGGATGATATACCTTTAAGCGGTGTGGATAAAGTAATGAAAAGGGAATTGAAGAAGGAATTTGAGTAGAAATTATACTGGTCGATTTGATCAGTATAATTAAAAATTAGATAGAAACGATTTCTAATGATTTACACCAGTGAAGTTCATTCTAAAAAGAAAGGAGCTTTTAAAATGAATGATGAGATTCGCATTGAGGATTTTCTGATTACAAAGAAACAAAAAGAATTTGAATATGACTTTTTTAAAAAGGCCGAGGAGTACGAAAAATGGGAGGATGTTGACTTTGATGGTGTGTATGAGAGCGAACGGACTTTTGTTGTGGAAGAAGAGGATATTAAGGCATATTCAGAAGGGATTTTGGATGATAATTTTCTTTTTAACGATCGGGAGGCAGCGGAAAAAGGGCCTTTCCGCGCGCTAACGGCCCACCCTCTTTTTTTAACGTCCGTAGGCTTCTGGCTTACGGGTGATAGCGGACCGGGTAGCTGGGTTCGTACACCTGGCGCCATCAATCCAGGCCAGGTGATTGAATTTTACGAGCCGATTTGCCTTGGCGACACCATACGCGCAACTCATAGATTCCATGACAAGTGGATAAAGCGGGGAAAAAGATATTTAACTTATGTAACGGAATATTTTAACCAGAAAGATCAAATGGTTGCGAAATGGTGGATTACCTTAATCCTTCCAAGATCAAAGGGAGAGGAATCTCATAATTTTTAACACTTACTTACTTTTATACAATTAAGGAGAAAACATATGGCTACTATTGCTTTTGATCAGGTCGAACCGGATATGCAACTGCCAAGTATTACCCGACATGTTGATCAACGTGTTATCACAAGGAATGCAACGGCATCTCTTGATTACAATCCGATTCATGTGGATCCTGTATGGGCAAAAAAAGTTAACCTCCTCGGCAAAGGGACAACGATTGCACACGGCATGTGTACCTTCTCGTTTATGACCTCCGTGATTACAGACTGGTGTTATTCGAACGGCGGTTTTATATCTAGAATGGAAAGTAAATTTATCGTTCCTGTAAGACCCGGAGACATAATTACATGTAAAGGTGTCGTGACCGAAAAGCATCCCAGGCGTTCGACAAAAAGTTTTGTTGTTGTAGAGCTTACGGCGGAGAACCAAAATAACGAAATAGTGGCGGTTGCAAAAGCTACCGTAACACTACCTTCGGCCTAACATGTTATCTTATTTTTCCAATAAGTTAAGGCATCCTTGCTTTCTTTTGGGTATTGGAATTATAAGGATCTATCGGTTCGCACAGCGATAGTGAATAGGAAGCAGAAGCCTTAGAAATTTAACAGAGATTCGAAAGATTCCACGGAGGATAGTTTACATGCCAGATAAACCAGTATTGATTGAAATAAAGAATAAAATTGCACAGATCACAATAAATCGGCCTGCTAATCGAAACACCATGAACCGCGAAGTAATGACGGCCTTTAACGAGGCAATTAAACAAGTCAGGATGAACGAAGAGATTCGCTGCCTGATAATTACCGGTAGCGGACAAAGTTTTTGCGCTGGAGCGGACCTGACGGAGTTGAACATTGATCCGAAAGACGGCTCACCCAGTGACGTATTGATGGATGTTTATAGACCTTTTTTAAACATAAGAGATATAGAGGTTCCGGTAATAGCTGCCATGAATGGCCATGCAATTGGCGGCGGACTCGGCTTAGCGCTTATTTGTGATATCCGGGTTGCGTCCAAAAATTCAAAGTACGGCGCAAATTTTGCCCGTCTTGGCATTCATTCCGGGATGGCAATTTCATATATGCTGCCGAAAATTATAGGCCTGCCGCTGGCCAATGAACTTTTGCTAACCGGTCGACTCATAAATGGGGAAGCTGCGGCTGATATCGGGCTTGCCAATTATTCGGAACCGCAAGATAACGTATTGGCTAAAGCATGGGAACTAGCAAAGGAAATTGCAGCGTGCGCACCGGCGGCCGTAAGAATGATGAAGCGTTCTATTTACAGAGGCATTGACTGGGCACCTGAAAAAGCCGCAGAAATTGAAGCTCTTTCTCAGGCACATACATTTCAAATGCAGGATGCCAGAGAGGGGATCACCGCGTTATTGGAAAAACGCGAGCCTGTATTTAAGGGTAAATAAATACAAACCCAATTGAGTGTAAAAAATGGAAAAGTGTGAAAAGGCACAATTTCAGAGGTTTATTGACGTTAGGTACCCATGTGTATATATCTATTGTAAGTGAAATACGGACATTGTCATTTTATTTCCATTTTGTTTACCCTCTGGGAAAGCCGATGGCACACTATCTCCGGTGTTGTCCTGGGTTCGCAGTAGTTTACTACGGCTTCACCCTGGCCGCCTTAGAGCTGGCGCACCCTCAACTTTCGCTCAATTAGGGTACAAATTTAATTTTCGTTTTAGCCTCTACTTGATAAAAGTTGTGCTTGTAAGCGTCTAAATAAAAGCATTAAAAAATATTAATCTGGTTATCTGGAATAGCCAAGTAAGTACGGATTAACTTATTGGTTTAATAGTCATATCCGATTGATTTTAATAAAACTTTGTTTGATCGCTTAAATTTCAAGTAGTTATATGAAAATCACTTGGGCTTTCTGGATAACCAGAAATATTAATTCAAGGTATTAAAAATAAGGAGAGCCATTTTGCATATAATAGACAGCCATTTTCATATTTATAAAAACGCCCAGGCCGGACTGATGGCCCAGGGTGGAGAAAGCTTGACAGGATTTAACGGTACAATCGAGGAAGCGCTTCCGATTCTGAACCGCGGGCTAATTACCAAAATTATAGCGCTAGCCGTCATCCCGATAGAGCCCATGCGCCAGGCGGCTATGAAAAAATGGCCGGCCGATCTAAGCAGCGTCCAAAAACAGGAACTCAGCGCCGAGCTTGAAGCAAAAATGCAAACTCGCCTGTCCAGCTATAATGACTGGCTATGCCGTGCCGCAAAGGAAGATGGACGTATCGAACCTGCTATCATGGCTGATGCCACAGTTGACAGTGACTATATGGCCGCTGAGATACAATCTAAAATTGATGACTACCAGATAAAGACGCTTAAGATTCACCCAGCGGTAAACAATCTGACACCGGAACATGAAGGGTATCTAAGAATTTTTGAACTGGCGCATCAAAACAATCTTGTTGTTATTTCCCACGGAGGTATCTCGGGCGATGACCTTGAAGGCAAATACTGCTCACCTGAAAAATTTCGCAAAGCGCTTGATACCTTCCCAAATCTCAAATTGGTTGTCGCGCATTTGGCCTATCCGCATATAAATGATCTATTGGAACTTGCTTCCCAATACAAAAATCTTTATACAGACATATCGTTCATTTTAAAGAATTCTCCTATTTCCGATAAAGAATTTGGCGATATCATAAAAAACTTCGGCCCGGACCGGGTTCTTTTTGGCAGTGATTTTCCCTGGTCTGATCCCGAAAAGGATGCTCAACGTTTGCTGCAGTTTAACCTGGATAAGAGTGCGCTTGAAATGGTTGCCCGGGAAAATGCCATTAACCTTTTTCAATTGACATGATTTACTGTGCAGTATATACAACCGCTCATCCAACGTACACAAACAAACAAAAAAGAATAAATTTTAAAATAGTCATACAATGAGACCTTTGAAAAATGCTGATTTTTGTTCAAGTTCAAGGAAGGTGATAATTTTAACCACAGGAATACATAGAGTATTTCGAGGATTAAAATTTGAGCTTGTCGAAGCTTAGCGAAGATCCCGCTCATCGGGGACGCAGAAATTGAGCAAAAAGTGGGGTTTTGCAAAGGTCTCATAATCAAATCTCTATGGACACTCATAAGATAGCTTTCGTGACAGACAGCACCGCGGATTTTCCTGATGGCGTAGCAGAGAGGCTTGGGCTCTATGTTATCCCTATTCATATACTTGTTGATGGAAACGACTTTCTCCATGGCGTTAGCGTCAGCAATCAGGAAGTAATCGATCATATGAAAAATAAATCAGATGTCAAAACAGCCCCACCTATTCCAGGTGAATATTCTGATTTATATGAGCGACTATTTACAAAAGAAAAATATGATAAGATTGTTTCATTCCATGTCTCTAATAATCTTTCCAATTGCTGCACAAGCGCAAAGAATTCTTTAAATCTTTTGGATGAAAAGATTGCCAAAAATATCAAGATCATTGACACCAAAAATGCGACTGTCGGCCAGGCCCTTATTGTCAAAAGAGCAGTAGAAATTGTAAATAAATATCATATCTTCGATACTCTGGAGGACAATATAGACAAATACATGAAGCACTGCACAATGCTTTTTACCGTTGACAATCTTTACTGGCTCAAAAGAGCGGGCAAAGCCAATATATTTTCCGCTTTTATCGGAAGTTCGTTGGATATCAAACCGATTGTGGGCATTAAGGATGGAAAACTCTATCAAAATGAAAAACGTATGGGAATAAAATCAGCCATGGAAGAAATTGCCGACATCACAGCCAAATCACTTGATAAATATAAAAAGATTACAAATGTCTGGGTCGCTCACGCCGATGCCATGGAGAACGCCCTTTATCTTGAATCAAAAGTAAAAGAAGCCATGCTCACTGAAGTTGATGATTTTCAAATAGTCGATATCGGCCCCACCATATCCGCTCATACAGGCCCCGGCGCAGTCGGCCTGGCAGCAATACCTGATGAACTGTATTAAATACCCAAAGCAACTGCAGCGCTTTGTTTAATATTTAGCGTTTAAAATGTTTGCCGTCAGCTTGTAGCGATAAAGAGCCAAATGTTTCTATTCTTTTAATCTTTATCAAGTACAGAATCAAAGAGTTTTTTTACTTCTTTTTCCGCCTTTTCCTTTAATTTTTCCTTATATTTATCTGCCTGTTTTTCGAGAGCCGCCTGCGCGATTTTAGTCGTCAGCGCAATGATGATCTCCTCACCGATTTTTTCCGGCGTCGCTCCTCTTTGACCGCCCAGATTGGTTTTGTATATGGCCGGCAATGTTTCAGTTTCTTTTTTGCCTCCCAGCGCCTCGGTATCGAGTTCAATTGTAACCCCCTTGATGGTGAGCTTTTTTATCCTGAGACGTATTTGTTTGCCGTCTTTTGAGTCTTTTGAAGATGAAGGCTCAATCTTCTTCTTTTTCCCGGATGTCGCGTTATTCTTTATCTCAAGGATATTGGATTTCGCTGCTTCTGTAAATTCACTTATTGCGATAGGTGAATCAATCAATATTTCATCAATGACAATCGGGTCCTTCAGAACACTTTTTGGATCAATATCCAGTAATATTTTATCCATTCGAAACGCGTAGTCTGATCGATATCCAGACGGATTGGCAATCACCAGTCCATTGATCGCTCCCGAGCCTTCCCTTAGTTTAATATCTACGGACGAAACCGATACCTTGGTGCCCGTTATCTGGCTGCCGATCTTTTCAATCTGTCTTTCAACAATTGCATTAAGCTGAGTCAAGAAGTAATATGCGCCCCCGGCAACTGCAAGCACAATAACAACGCCACCAATTAAAATGATTTTTTTCACAATATCACCTCCCCTTTAAGTTTCGTAAAATTATTTGGTTCTTCTTCTAATTAACCAGAAAAAGGGTTCAAGGATTCGAGGGTCTAAGTGTCTGTTCTTCAGTGATCTTATTAAGATCCTGACCCTCTTTTGATCCTCAGCGACCAGCGCCCCGCCGAATTGAGCTTTACATAGATGCGAAGGCGTTAAAACCTAAAACTTGAACACAAAATATATTGCGTTAATTCATTTGACCCTTCTCCCAATTAGTTGAGAGGAAAGATTTATATAACATCACTTGAATCCCTGAACCCTTGGCCCCTTGTCGAAGACCTCGAAGGCCCTTGAGGGGGACCCTTTTTTTAAAGTACTTTCCCCTCATTAAAGGAAGCACTCATCTTATTTGCCGTCAAAACCGGTTTGCCGTTCATAAATACATGTTCGATCCCTGCAGGCGTCATATTTGTCTTTTCGGGTGTATTATTGTCCCTGACCGTCTTCCAGTCAATTACGGTAATATCCGCCGCGTACCCATTGCGAAGCATCCCTCTATCTTTTACATTAAACCGCTCAGCAGAGGCACCTGTCATTTTATGAACAGCCTCTTCCATACTCTGAATACCAAAATCCCTGGCAAATTGTAAAAACCTGGGAAAATTCCCATACGCACCTGGATTTTGGACACCTTCCAGAGTTGGCGTAGCGTCTGTCATGTACAAAGAAGCCGGGTGTTTCATCATCTCTTTAATATTATCCAGATTCGAATATCGATGGTTCAAAACTCTTGCGACCCCCTTGCTTTTCTTCGCAAAATCGATAAAATTTTCAAACTGGCTCATCCCACGCTCTTTGGCGCTATCTTTGAGAAACATCCCGTTATATTTGTTCAACTCAGGATGCTTGGCATTTGTAATCTGTATATCTTCATACCCGAATCCCAGAAGCCGTACAATCAGCTCCATTTCAGCCCTGAGTCGAAACAGCTTCCATTTGCTCTCGTATGCTTCAGGAATTTCTGCTAAGAACCACTCCGGAAAGAATACATTGATAATGGATGTACCACAGTGATACGCATAGGTATCAAACTTTACATCCACACCTTCTCCAATTGCCTTATCAATAAGACCCAGAGCCTCTTCACATGTTTTCCATGTTTTCGCGCCTACGAAGATAAGATGAGACAACTGCATCTTGACACCAGTTTCTTTCGCAAGATTCAGCATATCTTCAATGGCCAGCAGGTTATGGGGTCTTCCAAAAGGCTTCAGCGGGTATGTCGGTGAAAGAGAGGAGTAAGCTTTCATGTGAACAGTGATGACCTTATCCTTTTTCTTAACAAGCTCGGCCACCTCTTTCATTTCATCCAGGGTTGCGAACACACCCGGTTCATATTGAAGGCCAAAAGAAACACCATAGGCTCCCTGATCCAG
>JAFDFT010000100.1 GCA_019309685.1 Deltaproteobacteria bacterium | reverse complement strand
TTACCATTGGTGAGAGCCTTAAAAACCTGGACAAAGTTACCGAAAACTCTTTATTGCCTTCATATCCTGAAGTTGAATGGAAAAAAGCTATGGCATTGAGAGATATTATTAGCCATCATTATTTTGATATCAATGTTGAGGCAATTTTTTAGGTTTGCGAAACTCATATTGGTAGCCTGGCAGAAACGATAAAAAGGATAATCAAAGATCTAAGCTGAAAATATTTTATCGTGTATGCATACCATCTTTCATTCCCCGTGCATTTTCTTACATAATCTAGCCTTAATTATCCGACGCTGATCTATTCTACAATTAAAGCGGTGCAGCGTCAGGGATAATTCAGATTATACAATCAGGGGCACGGGTCACGCCAAGCTAACTGAAGGAAGCGGCGGGCTTATCATACAATCCTCCCTCCACCCGCCCTAAAAAAAGAGCGGTTAAGAAATTATCTTAACCGATGTATTATTGTCAACTTATGTTTTTATGTTCTTACCAAAATTTCCCTAAGCACGGTTCCCTTTAATTCTCACTTTGTTGTTGCTTAATCCATAAGCCCGCTTCTCTTTTTAGCTCTGCTACTTTCTCATAACATTTCCATTCATACTCGATATCTGGGCCACTCACTTTGTTTGCAAATTTACCGTTTATTAATCTATAAGGTATTTTTTCTTTATTTAGCAAAGATATCAAATACTCTTTTTCTTCCTTATTGCCTACTTCTAATCTTATTGGTTTGTTTGTCACACCTATCTTGGCAAATACTTGTTTTATTAACTGTTGGACTTTTTCATCGTATTTCTCTTCCCATATAACATAAACTGTTTCACTAATATCATGCCTACGAATTTTGTAAGGTATATTTTAATTTTCTAAAAGTTTAATAAAATAGCTTCTATTCTTATCATCAGGGAATGATATTTTTGGCAAATCATCTATATAACTTAAGTCATTTTTCTTGATAATATTTCTTACTATCTTTTCATCTTTGCTTTTATATAATATAAAACCGTTAGAATTTTGTTTGTATGGTATTTTATTATTAATTAAATCTTCAATTATTTTATTGTTAATTAATTCATCATTATATTTAATAGCTCTATCAAAGTTTTTATAGAATAAATATTTATAACCCATCAAACATATTGGTATAATCAAAACTATTATAAATATAACAATAATTATTTTTCTATTTTTCATATCATCTATTCCTATTGCATAAATTCAAATTCTATCATAGAGGATAAATCATGGAATAAGGCTTAATTTTCTAAAATTGCTCTAGTAGAAAGAAAAGCCAATTGCGTAACAGATAATTTGAAACTTCCATTTCTAATTCTTCTTTTTTTCTTAGGTTAATTTGATCGAGATAATTAATAAGCTCTTGTTCATTAACTATTCTTTCAAAAATACCATCATGGGTAAAAAACAAGTAATCAATAGTTGTATATACGGAATCCATCTCACAATACCAAGACACAGATACATCAAATGTTGCAAGTTTTGTGCGATGAAAACTTACTTTATGAATTTTATTAAATACTTCTTCCTTCTTCACTTCATAATCTATATAAATTGATTTTTCATGCTTGGGAAGTGAGAAAACTGGGGGAATTATAGGGACGTAGTTTCCCAAGTTAACTTGCCAAACTACCTGAAGTATAATTTCCACTTTTTTATTCTTCCTTGCTTATTAATCACCTTTTCTTAGAGAAAAATACTTTCCAATAAACAAATACATTTATGATAATAACAATACTTCCCAACACAATCTGAACCTTACGTGTAAGCCCTGAAGGATAAAGGACTGGTAAAATATAATGCTCTATAAAACCGCCTCTATAAGCGGTTGTTCCGCCTCTTATCCTGAACCATATTTCCAGAGGCGTTAACGGGCATATACTCCCTGAAAATTCAACAAACGCGCCCCAAAAAGTGCAAGGAAGATGAATCCATACAATTTTTCTTTTCCATAAAAGTAATAGTCCACCAAAAATCACGAAGAGAACAAACGCAAAATGAAAAATAACCACAAAATCTGAAAGGAAACGATACAACATTTTTTAAGTCATCACTTACATATTAAATAGAATTATCCAATTACCTGCAAAAGACAAGTAAACATCCTTTGTCATACCCCGGTTTATCCGGGGTATCCAGATTACCAACGTGTAACCCTGGATCACCCGGTCAAGCCGGGTGATGACGGCTGTGTGTACGGATAATATCCGTTATGTATATTTTATTTCTAGTTATCTAATAATCCCAAATTATCGGAGGAATTCATAGAATCACATCTACTTGTCTTTTGCAGATAGCCGAATAAAATTATTTAGCACTACCTTTTGGCGCCAATTTTATTTTTACAAAAATCCAGGGAGCCCCAAACGTGCCCCATAAACCAAGGAGCCCATACCGAATTGTCCGGAAAACAGGTTCCGGATTAAGATCTTTAAATGCCAGGCTTAAAACAACTCTCAGCCCGATAAGAACAACGATGCCGATCAGGTATCTTACAGACCGCTGCCACCAGACGCCTGAAGCTTCAAAGCCTACAAACTTTCGCTCCAAAGCAAATCCCGCACTCATACCCATGAGCGTTGCTGCAGCAGTAATACCTAACTTATCACTACCCGGTATAATAATAATTAAAATAAGCGGAAGGATGACGGCACAGCCAAGCTGAAAAACAAATCCTTTTTTTGTGATCCAATCTTCAAGACGAGGTGCGTACTTTATATAGAGTATTAATAATAGCGCCCCTATAATGTAACCACCTAGAAGGTCCGTTGGGAAATGAGCGCCCAAATAGACTCTCGACATGGGTATCAATATCATCAATATGCCGGCTACAATCCATAACCAGGTCTTTTTAAACACTGAAGCCAGATATCCCCATACAACTACAGCGCCCTGCGTGTGACCGCTGGGAAAACCGCCACCGCCTGCTTCAACTATTTTTTGAACCTGGGAATTATATTCAAAAGGTCTTGGCTGCTTCGCAACTAACTTTGCGAACGCGTTAACATACACAGAAAATAGAAATAAAATTATCATCCGGGCTCCTGTACGCCTATCGACACACCAGTAGATAAGAGGTAGAAATAACAAGAAAAACGTCTCATCACCCATGAAGGTTAAAACCTTAAATGGCACGTCCATTGTTGGACTAAAATGCTGAAACCAAAGAACAACCTGTATACCCCAATCAAGAAAATTCTCCATAATTTCACCTCTTTTATTATTTTCTGAAAATCATATACCCGGTTATCAGTAAAAGGCAAGTGAATGTACTTATATAAATTCCTCGTATAATTTTGGCCTTTTAGATAACAAGAAACAAAAATATACACAACTGTCATTACCCGTATACACAGCCGTCATCACCCGGCTTGACCGGGTGATCCAGGGTTACAGTATGGAAGTCGTTGATATCTGGATACCCCGGATAAACCGGGGTATGACAAATGATGTTCACTTGTCTTTTTCGGATAACCGGTATTATACATTATCACATATTATAATCTTGTACTTCTGTTTCCAACCCAACAGATTTCCCATCTATTGTTACCGTTATCGCGCCACTTAAATCCGTACGCAAAACCTTACACCCTCTTTCCAGATACTTTTCCAATATTTTTGGATGCGGAAACCCAAACCTGTTTCGCCATCCGGACGATATAATAACATAATCCGGCTCAATTTTGTCCAGAAATATGTTACTGCTTGATGACTTGCTCCCATGGTGGGGAGAAACAAGAATAGTACTTTTCAAGTCGTTGCCTTTAATTGATGCAAGATCAATTTCAGCACGAGCTTCTAGATCCCCAGGGAAGATAATCGATGTTGAACCGAATTTAGCCCTTAGCACAAGCGAATTATTATTACGGTTCCTCCATCGATCTGTTTCTCTCTTTGAAAGAAAATCATTTTCCGGATATATAATTTCAAGGATCACTCCATTTAAAATCGTTTTTCTGGATAATTTTTCAAAAACGGGAATGTTTATTTCCTGTTCTTTAATCACCTCCATAAACGTCTGATATCCAAACGTACTCGCGGTTTCACCATTTGTCCAAACATTCTTAACATTGAAATGTTTGGCAATGTAAATAAGTCCGTTCAGATGATCGCTGTTTGGATGTGATAGAATAATGGTATCTACTGTTTTAATTTTCTTTCGCCACAAAAAAGGGCCGACCACTCTCTCTCCAATATCGAAATAGGAGTTATCCGAAAACCCTCCGCCATCAATTAATACTGTTTGGCCGCCTGGTATTTCCAAAAGAGCGGAACTCCCCTGGCCCACATCTATTATGGTCACTCTTAAATCATCATGCAAAAATCGCTGATGAACCCAGTACGCAACATCGGCAATGAGAACAAAAATAACCCCTATTGCCAAATATTTGACTATTTTGTTCTTATTTAAGTTTATCAAAGCCCAGATCAACAGATAAAAGCATATAATTTCTAATATTGTGGGAGTAATGGTCTTTATCGCGGCAAATGGCAAGTCTGATAAAAAGTTGATCACAGAAAATGATTTCTTGATAACGTACGAGCTCCATTTTAAATTCCAGGCCGCTAAAGGTTGATAAATAGGATATAAAAAAACCGAAGTTAACCCTAATGGTACTGCGACAAATCCAATCAGAGGTATAACAAATAAATTTGCCAAAATCCCTACTGTGGAGACCTGGTTGAAATAAAACATCACAATAGGAAAACTACCAACAAATGCAAAAAACGATACCATTAAAAAAGTCAAAATCTTTTTACACATCTGAAACCTGTCCCAATTCAGGTGAAACGCGTTTAAATAATTCACTCGGGACAATCCGTATATGATAAAATAAACGGTGATAAAGGATAACTGGAAAGAAATCGAAAAAAGAGAGGGTGGATGAATTGTAAGTATTACAAATGCAGCCAGGGCAAGCGTGTTTATTGGATCCTGTTCTCTGTCAAACAGAAATGTTATTAAGAAGACACTTACCATAATCACAGCACGCTGTGTAGATGGAGACATTCCTGACAGCATTCCATATAACAATACCGGGAATAACGTTAATACTGCTGCGACTTTTTTTACTAGGGCGTTCCATAGAAAAACATCAAACCTGGAAATAATTGTTTGAAAAATCACAAAGAAAAACATCGTGACAATACCGATATGAAGCCCGGAAATCGCTAAGACATGGGCAACGCCTGCTCTATTAAACGCTTCCCGGGTATATTTCGAGATACCGCTCTTATCACCTAGCATAAGAGCCTTTAGCAAGCCTGAAGTGCTCTCTTCTACTGTATCTTGAATAAACACATCAATTTTTTCCCGGTAATTCTCAATTAAAGTCCATCCTGATTTTGAATCACTTCTTTCAATTATATCAACCCTGTCGGCCTGTGCGTATGCCGTGGTCCAAATTCTTTTAAAGGACATGTACCGCTGATAGTCAAATCCACCTGGATTGTTAAAATTTCGTATAGATTTTATACGGCTTATAAATTTTACTTCATCGCCAAATGATACGTCAGATCCTTTTCCATATACCGTAACACGGATTTTCCCAGTGGCTTTTATTGTTTTATTTTCATTCCTGAGCGTTTCTGTGTTTATAATAAATCGCTGTCTTCGATGATACCGTTCCGGGATGCTGCATATTTTCCCCGCAATTTCAAATTTATCAGAATCCTTAAAATGAATGACATGATTTTCAGGGAATTGGGTGTTTATCCACGGTTGAATGGAAATGTATCCTAAAGCAGCAAATAAAATGAATGGAGTAAAAATAGTGCAAAGATGAAGTTTGTTTAAGAAGGCTGGTTTTTGCTCTATTTTTTCTAGTACTAGATTTGCAATTATCAAAAAAGCACAAATAATAACAAATAAAAACGCCCCGACAATATGCCCAGGGAATTGGGAGCCAATAAGAATGCCAAATATAAAGGAAATTAAGATTGGAATTAGCGGGCGAAAGTAAACCGTGAGATTCATCTTTATAAGCAAAGTAGTATTTGTGACACTACGCCACGAGTGAGTTTCAATATCTGATGAATAGCAAATTATTTATAAAGTCAATCGAATATGTGTCTAATCTGAAAAACTAGATGGCAATGAAAAAAGGCCAAGTTCAAGGCATCGCAAATCACGAGGAATGAGGCGTACTTATAGTACGCCGCAATGACGAGGGATGCAACTCAACACCGAAATTGCGCTTTTTACGAAGCCATCTAAGCCATCTTATTTAATTCTTTTTATATAAGCCCCCAATCTTTCAAATTTCTTCTCTATTGCTTCATAACCACGATCCAGGTGATACACCCGGCTCACTTCTGTTTGTCCATTAGCCACGAGACCCGCGAGAATTAACGATACACTCGCCCTGAGATCTGTGGCCATTACCGGAGCCCCTGACAAACCAGGCACACCTTTTACCATAGCGGAATTTCCGGATAACGTTATATCAGCGCCCATCCGTTTTAGCTCACTGACATGCATGAAACGATTTTCGAAAATAGTTTCGGAAATAATGCTAAGGCCTTTGGCGACTGACATCAGCACCATAAACTGGGCTTGCATATCGGTAGGGAATCCGGGGTATGGAACGGTTTTTACATCCGTGCTTAATATCTCATCTACACCCTTTACCTGGATACGTCCATCTCCTGTTTCAATAACAGCGCCAGTTTGCTTTATTTTGTTAATAACGCCTTTTAAGTGATCCGGTTGACAGTTTTTTATCTGTATATCTCCTTTTGTCAATGCAGCTGCAATCATAAATGTTCCTGTTTCTATCCGATCAGGAATAATCTCAGCAGACACAGGATTTAGAGCGGATACACCTTCAATAGTAATTAAAGACGTGCCCGCCCCTTTTATATTGGCGCCCATTTCATTCAATACATCCGCTAAGGCGATAACCTCTGGTTCACGGGCCGTATTTCTCAGGGTTGTTACTCCTTCGGCTATAGAAGCCGCCATCATAAGATTTTCAGTCCCAGTAACCGTTATGGTGTCAAAATATATGTCAGCGCCTTTAAGCTTATCTGCTGAAGCCTCTACATAACCCTCCTTTAAATCAATGTCGGCCCCAAGGCTTGCGAGCCCTTTAAGGTGCAGGTTGATTGGTCGAGCCCCGATGGCGCAACCGCCTGGCAAGGAAACCCTCGCTTTCTTTAATCTTGCCATAAGTGGACCAAGGACCAAAACGGACGCCCGCATTTTCCTGACCAGTTCATACGGCGCTTCATGGTTACGCACCTCCGATGCATTAATACGTATTGTATTTCCATCTGTTTCAACTTCTGCGCCAAGATTTTGGAGTAAGAGCGAAGTGCTTTCGATATCCTTCAACACGGGGACGTTCGAATAGGTGCTCCAGCCATCGGCAAGCAAAGATGACATAAGTATTGGAAGCGCAGCGTTTTTAGAACCGCTTATTTCCACTTCTCCATTAAGGCTGCAGCCACCCTCTACTAGTATTTTATCCATTCAAACCTCTTTAGTTTCCATCCAGAAATGGCCCTTTTTGCCCAATTTCTGTGTCAGGTGAGACATCCGCCTCGGGCGGGCTCAAATTTTAATCCGCCACCGAACTTTGGCGGATTAATCCTCGAAATACTCAAATTATGGATGCCTGCCCCGTAGGTCGGGAAGAT
>JAFDFT010000099.1 GCA_019309685.1 Deltaproteobacteria bacterium | reverse complement strand
CATTTCATATTACCTGACCTCAATAGTATTGCTTTATAGAAGGGTTCATACTACTATTTTTCACTCATTTAGGGTAATAGAATGTTTTTTTAAAATAAAAGAATCGTATGTAAGGAGGAAACATGGATATTTTAGAGCAAATTGCGGTACAGGTTGAAGCTGGCGATAAGGATATGGTTGAATCACTGGTTAAAGAATGCATTGATCAGAAGATGGCAGCAGATGATATTCTCTCAAAAGGACTCGTTGGTTGAATGCTTTCTATTGGCGTAAAGTTTTAAGATAATACTGTTTTTATTCCAGAAGTTCTGGTTGCCGCACGTGCCATGAAAACAGGTCTTGCGCTGCTCAAACCGTTACTGGCAGATGATTCGGCAGGGACTGGGGCTTGGATAACCAATACCGACAAAACTAGCCATAATCTTCTTTGTGAACCCTTTTTTGACCATGGCAATCAAATTCCCGCCGAATCCCGTAATGGCGATGGTAAATTCTGGATTTTTATCCCAAAACTGGCGGGTCAGTTCGTAAGACAGTGCTCCGACCGTGTCGGCAAAATGGAGCGTCATATTTTTCTGTACGTGTCGTTGAATGGCCTCCTGGGGAGTACATCGTTTGTCTTCGCCATCCATTTCCGGAATTGCCAATTTTTCGTCAATCAACTTCTGAATCATTTGTTGCATTGCACCACCTTGTTAAAATGAATAAACTTCTGGAACAATTTCCACTCTACCGCTGCTGACAACTCTATCTGGAACGTTGCTGCTAAAACCTGAGAAACTATCACAGAAGATTTCTTTTTAAAAACCGGAACATAGAAAATCCGCCCTAGCATGTCAAGCCAAATTCAGCCACATGATGTTGTGGCGGGAATACCTTTACAGGATTCAAGCACTGTGACGAGCTGAGAAACTGATTCCAAGACGGTTACGATAGGCTTGGCTTAACCGGAAGAGCCGAAAGTTAATTTTTACACCAAAAAGACTTTAAAACCCAAATACATAAAAGGCCATATACTTTCCAGATATGGCCTTTTACTTCTTTTTTACGATAGCGATTAGGGAAAAACCTATTCTGATTCACTCCCGGCTTCATTTTCTTGCTCAACACCCTCTTCAGCAAGCTCCTTCAAAACTTCATAACGCCTTACATATTCCTTTTCAAGCTGCTGGGTAAGACGCTTTGACTCTTCTGGAAAAGTTTTCTTCAGACTCGCATATCGGACTTCACCTTCCAAAAACTCTTGAAGACTTCCATCCGGCGCTTTCGAATCAAGTATAAATGGATTCTTGCCCTCATCCCTTAACATCGGATTGTAACGGTACAAGGTCCAGTAGCCAGACTGAACGGCCAGTTTTATTTCTTCCTGGCTCTTGCCCATACCCTTTTTAATCCCATGGTTAATACACGGAGAGTATCCCATAATCAGCGATGGCCCATCATAACTTTCCGCTTCTGTGAGCGCTTTCATTAACTGCTGTTTGTTCGCGCCCATTCCGACATTTGCTACATATACATAGCCGTAGGTCATGGCGATTCCACCCAGATCCTTTTTTGCTGTTTTCTTTCCGGATGTAGCAAACTTGGCCACAGAACCGGTAGGTGTGGCCTTGGATGACTGCCCACCGGTATTAGAATAAACTTCCGTGTCAAAAACAAAGATGTTAATATCTTCACCGGTGGCAATTACATGGTCAATACCGCCAAAAGATATATCATAGGCCGAACCATCTCCAAGAAATACCCAATAGGATTTTTTGGTAAACAGATTCGACATACCGGAAATCTCTTTTAAAAAGGAATTGTCTTTTTGCGCAGGCAGAAGTTCTTTAAGCTGGTCTCCATATTTTTTGGATCCATCCGCATCCTTCATATTGTCCATCCAGCCCTGCATCGCGTCCTTTATCTCCTGAGGAATATCTGTGTCATGGGCTTCTCTCATCAAATCCGCCAGCTTACTTCGCTGCTGTATTTCGCCCAGGAACATGCCGTAGGTAAATTCCGCGGGGTCTTCAAAAAGAGAGTTGCCCCAGGTGGGGCCGAACCCATCCTTATTTACACAGTACGGAACGGCCGGAGCGGATCCGCCCCAAATAGATGTGCATCCGGTTGCGTTGCCGATCACCATCCGCTCCCCAAAAAGCTGGGTAATCAATTTAGCATATGGCGTCTCTCCGCAACCCGCGCACGCGCCTGAGAATTCAAGTAATGGTTGAACGAACTGGCTCCCCTTTACTGTATTTCGCTTAACGATGTTATCGCGAACAGGCAATTGCAATGTAAACTGGTGGTTGGGAATCTGTTTTTCTGTCTGTGTATCCAGAGGTTTCATGACAAGCGCCGGTTTTTTTGCCGGGCAGATGTCCGCGCAATTCCCGCATCCCAGACAGTCCAGTGTGTTGACTTGTATCCGGAAATGATACTCTTTAAGATCCTTACCAAGAGCATTCTTTGCTTCAAATCCCTCCGGCGCAGCGGCCAGCTCTTCATCGGTCAGCAGAGCAGGCCGGATGGCCGCATGAGGACACACCATGGCGCATTGATTACATTGAATACAATTATCCATAATCCACTCCGGCACATCAATGGCAACTCCCCGTTTTTCATATTGTGACGTTGCCACAGGGAATATGCCATCAGGTGTGAACACGCTCACCGGAAGTTTGTCCCCCTGTTGGGCCAGCATAGGATTCATTACGTTCTTTACGAAATCAGGCAACTCATGACCTTCAACGGAGCTGTCGCCGGCATCCGCCCAGGAAGCCGGATAATTTATCTCAACAAGATTGTCTAATGTCTTATCCACAGCCGCGTTGTTCATATTAACAACCTTCTCGCCTTTATTGCCGAACATTTTCTCAATCTGATCTTTGAGATAGGCAATTGCGTCATCAACAGGAATCACATTTGCCAGTTTGAAAAAAGCGGTCTGCATGATCATATTGATACGGCCGCCCAATCCAATTTCCCCGGCTATTTTAACAGCATCGATAGTATAAAATTTCAGCTTCTTGCCGGCAATCAACCGCCGCATATTAGCCGGCAACTTTTCAGACATTTCTTCATTACTCCAGGAAGAATTCAGAACAAAGGTTCCTCCTTCTTTTACTCCTTCCAGAACATCATAAATATACACATAGCTTGGATTGTGGCAGGCAATATAATCCGCAGCATCAATCAGATACGTTGATTGGATGGGCGTCTTTCCAAAACGGAGATGCGACATGGTAACACCGCCTGATTTTTTTGAATCATAGGCAAAATAAGCCTGAGCATACATATCTGTATAATCTCCGATGATCTTAATAGCGCTTTTATTGGCACCAACGGTTCCATCCGCTCCAAGACCCCAGAATTTACACTGAACGGTTCCTTCAGGCGCCACATCAAATCCTTCTTCAACTGCCAGTGAAGTACCGGTAACATCATCAACGATCCCTACAGTAAAATGGTTTTTCGGGGTATCCGAATTCATGTTATCAAAAACCGCCTTCACCATAGCGGGGTTAAATTCCTTTGACCCAAGACCATAACGACCGTCCAGAATGAGCGGGGTTTCTTTTTTCTCCATGTAAACAGTGCATATGTCCTGATACAGCGGCTCACCGATCGCACCGGGTTCCTTGGTACGGTCTAAAACAGTAATCCGTTGGGCTGTCGAAGGGATAGCGTTTAAAAAATGCTCGGCTGAAAAGGGACGGTACAGCCGAACCTTAACGAAACCTACATCTTCACCTTTTCCGGCCATAAAATTTACAACCTCTTCAATGGTCTCACAGGAGGATCCCATGGAAACGATGACCCGTTTTGCGTCCGGCGCGCCGACATAATCAAAAAGGTTGTATTTTCTTCCCGTCAAATCACCGATCTTTTTCATATTCGCAATGACCATATCAGGCACTTTCAGATAATAAGGATTCGCTGCTTCACGTCCCTGAAAATAAATATCAGGGTTTTGAGCCGTGCCCCGAAGCTCGGGCCGCTCCGGATTGGTTCCCCGTGCCCGAAATTCTGAAATAGCATCCCAGTTGACCAGCTTTGCCATATCGCTGTATTCGATCATCTCAACCTTTTGAATTTCATGCGACGTGCGAAATCCATCAAAAAAATGAATAAACGGGACTCTCGATTCAATGGCCGTCAAATGTGCAACCAAACCCAAATCCAGTGTTTCCTGTACGGAAGCGGAAGCCAAAAGCGAAAAACCGGTCTGGCGAACGGCCATAACATCCTGATGATCGCCAAAAATTGACAACGCGTGCCCTGCAACCGCCCTTGCGGAAACATGAAACACGCCCGGAAGGAGCTCGCCCGAAATCTTGTACATATTAGGAATCATTAAAAGCAATCCCTGTGAAGCCGTAAATGTTGTTGTCAACGAACCCGCCGCAAGCGACCCGTGGACTGCCGCTGCCGCCCCAGCCTCGGACTGAAGTTGACGTACCAGCATGGGTTGGTTGAATATGTTTTTTAAACCATTTGCCGCCCATTCATCACACAATTCACCCATGCCCGATGACGGCGTAATGGGGTAAATAGCGGCTGCGTCACACATGGCATATGCAACATAAGCCGCCGCGTTATTTCCATCAATTGTTTTCATTTTCTTGCTCATTAATCTACTCCCTATTCTTTTTAAATATTAAACATATCTCATCTACCTTATGAAAAACCTATTTCTATTTTAATGTATCAGCCCTTCAAAAAAATCATTCCCTTTATCATCGATGATGATGAAAGCAGGAAAGTCTTTAACCGTAATCCTAAAAATCGCTTCCATACCAAGCTCAGGATATTCAATTGTTTCAATGTGTGTAATACATTCCTTACCCAGTCTCGCTGCCGGTCCGCCTATTGATCCAAGATAGAACCCGCCGAATTGTTTACATGATTGGGTCACCGATTTGGACCGGTTTCCTTTAGCCAGCATTACTAGCGAACCACTCTTTTTCTGAAAACCCGCCACATATGGATCCATACGTTCAGCCGTCGTAGGCCCAAAAGAACCGGATGGATATCCTGTGGGCGTCTTGGCCGGACCCGCATAGTAAATAATATGATCTTTAAAATAGGCGGGTAGATCTTCACCCTGTTCAAGACGTTCCTGAAGTTTCGCATGGGCAATATCTCTTGCCACCACTATTTTTCCAGTAAGTAAAAGACGAGTTGCCACAGGATATTTGCCTAAAGTGGCGCGAATATCATCCATAGAACTATCCAGATCAACCCGAACCGCTGATTCATCGGTGTCAACATCTGTGGGTAAAAATCTGGAAGGATTGGACTCCAGTTTTTCCAGAAAAATACCCTTTTTCGTAATCTTGGCTTTAATATGTCTGTCCGCGCTACAGCTCACCCCAATACCGATGGGCATCGATGCCCCATGACGAGGGAGCCGTATGACCCTCACATCCAAACAAAAATATTTTCCGCCGAACTGCGCGCCAATACCAAGCTCTCTGGATATATCCAGTAATTCGGCTTCGAAATTCAAATCTCTAAATGCGTGCGCCCCTTCACTGCCCTTTGTGGGTAAGGTGTCTAAACATTTCGCAGTTGCCAGTTTTACAGTCTTAAGATTGGCTTCCGCTGACGTTCCACCAATGACAACACTAAGATGGTACGGCGGGCACCCTGAAGTACCAATAGTTTTCATTTTTTCTTTTACAAAATTCGTCAGCTTGCCCGGAGTCAGTACCGCCTTAGTTTCCTGAAAAAGACGGGTCTTGTTCGCTGATCCGCCCCCTTTGGCGATAAACAAAAATTGATATTCATCACCATCAACCGCGTAAAGCTCTACCTGTGCAGGAAGATTATTTCCCGTATTCTTTTCCTCAAACAGGGTAAAAGGGGCAAGCTGTGAATAACGCAGATTATGCTTTCGATACGCGTTAAAGACACCTTCAGCGATCGCCTTTTCATCGGAACAACCGGTCCAGACCCGCTGTCCCTTTTTACCGATAACAACTGCCGTACCGGTATCCTGACACATGGGGAATTCACCTTCAGCTGAAATAACAGCGTTTTTTAACAAATCAAGCACCACGTACCGGTCATTTTCTGAGCTTTCCGGATCGTTAATAACCTCTTTCAACTGAACCAGGTGCGAATTTCTTAAAAAATGCGACACATCTCTAAATGCCTCTTCCGCAAGCCGAATTAATCCTTCAGGTGCAATCTGAATTAAAGGAACGCCTTCATAAGTCCCCTGGGAAACATGTTCGTCGGTCACCAGACGATACTCGGTTTTATCTTCACCAAGCGGGAACATCTCCTGAAACACAAAATCGGTCATTTATGCCCTTCCCTAGCTCTTAATCACTCCGTGTAATTTTGATTAGCAAATTTTATCAATTTAGTTATATGTGCATAGCCTGTCAAGGAATTTCCTTATAACGGCAATATTGACATCCCATTTGTCCCATGCTATTGGAACGTCACTTGATTTAATCACTTAACACACTAAATAAATTATATATACGTTTGGATTCCAGTACCGGCTATAAATCTGAAACGCGACTTTGTATCACTTATTCAGTAGTCGAATTGCCGGCTGAAAAGATGTCTCATAGGGTTTCAGAACAAAAATCAGAAAATCCGGATATCAGACCCGGATGCGAAGATATCATTAAAAAACAAACTTTAGAAAAGGAGGACGAACATGGCAATTAATCCTGAAGTAGTGGGCAAGAAGATAGAAGGGGAACCTTTTGCGTATGATGAGGATACGGTTATTTTATATGCATTAGGTATTGGCGCGGGGTTGGATGAAATCAATTTTATCTATGAAAAAGATCTGAAAGTTTTCCCGACCTTTGCAGTTATTCCTTTTATGCCGTCACTCATCCCGCTTGCTACAGAAGCAAACCTCAATATGTTTACCGTGTTGCATGGCGAACAAAAGATAATTCTGCACAAAGAGATCCCCACAAAGGGAAGTCTCATCAGTACAGCGGTTTGCAGTTCCGTGTATGACAAAGGTGACAAGGGCGCTATCGTAAATATGGAAATTGAGAGTCGCGATGAAAATGGAGAACTGCTTTTTGAAAATAAGGCGGTGGTTTTCGATCGTAGCGGAGGCAACTTCGGCGGCGATCGCGGACCCAAGGTTGAAAAAGTCGAACCGCCAGAAGGTAAAAATCCTGATTTCAGCGTATCCTACACGACGTCACCCGATCAAGCCGCCTTGTACCGTCTTAGTGGCGATAAAAATCCGCTTCATATCGATCCGGAATTTGCAAAGATGGGGGGGTTCGATAAGCCCATCCTGCACGGTCTCTGTACATACGGTCATGCTGGCCGAGCTGTTCTTCACAGTGTTTGTGATGGTGACCCTGCACGTTTCAAATCATTCGGCGTCCGATTCACTGGAGTAGTTTTCCCTGGTGAAACACTCATCACTGAGGGCTGGAAAGCTGAAACCGGAAAGTATATCATTCATACAAAAGCCCAAGACGGCCGCGTTGTTCTTGGAAACGGCTTGGCCGAAGTAAACTAGTCGAACGGATATGGTGATGGTGCTCTTCCATCACCATATCCGAATCTGTTTGAAAACTGTTGGAAATCAACATGAAATCCACCCTTCGCCAATGGCTGACCATTGACATCATTCCTGAATAAGGGACCAGTGTACTGGATAGGGTCCAGCGAAATGGTGTGTTCATATTTTTC
>JAFDFT010000098.1 GCA_019309685.1 Deltaproteobacteria bacterium | reverse complement strand
TTCATCACCATATTCTTTGTCTAATTCAGTTATTTCATCTTTTATAATCTTTTCCACAAGACTTTCACTGGAAAGTATTTTTTTGTAGTAAGCTATATTTTTAAGTACTTCTTTATGCTCCGTTATGATCTTTTCGCGTTCTAACCCTGTAAGCCGCTGTAAACGCATTTCCAGTATCGCTTGTGCCTGAATAGGGGTAAGACTGAATTTTTGAATCAACTTTGATTTTGCCTCATCCGGCGATTTTGATTTTCGTATAAGCGAAACAACTTCGTCAAGATTATCAAGCGCTATTTTTAAACCTTCAAGTATATGAACACGGTCTTCAGCTTTTTTTAAATTATATTGTGTGCGTCTTTTAATAATATCTTTTCGATGCAGGATGAAATGCTCGAGGATCTTTTTCAAATTCAATATTTCCGGTCGCTGGTTTACAACCGCAAGCAGGATAATTCCGAAAGTGTTTTCCATCTGTGTATGTTTGTAAAGCTGGTTCAGTACTACACCCGGGACTTGATCTTTTTTCAGTGCAACAGCAATTCGCATGCCCTCCCTGTCTGACTCATCTCGCACATATCGTATCCCTTCAATTTGTTTATTTCGCATCAAATCTGCTATTTTTTCAACGAGCTTAGCCTTGTTGACCTGGTAAGGCAGTTCCGTAATAATAATTGTTTCACCCTGTGTCCTTTTATCTATTTCTATTGTTGCCCTTGCCCGTATTTTGATAATACCCTTTCCTTTTTTGTAGGCATCAGCAATACCTTGAGTTCCGTATATGATTCCAGCGGTTGGAAAATCAGGTCCGGGAAGGTTTTTCATTATGTCTTCAATCGAAATATCCGGATTATCAATAATGGCCTTTACAGCTTGAACAATCTCTGAAAGGTTATGAGGTGGGATATTGGTTGCCATACCCACAGCGATTCCGGAAGACCCATTGACAAGGAGGTTAGGTATCGTCGTTGGAAGAATAGACGGCTCTTTCAATGAGTCGTCATAATTCGGTGTCCAATCAACTGTATCCTTTTCAAGATCTTCAAGCATTTGGTGAGCCAGCCGTGTCATCCTGACTTCGGTATACCTCATTGCTGCTGGCGGGTCCCCATCTATGGATCCGAAATTTCCCTGGCCGTCAACAAGCGGATACCTTAACGAAAAACTCTGTGCCATCCGGACAATGGTATCATACGCTGCTGAATCTCCATGCGGATGGTACTTACCAATCATATCACCAACGATTCGCGCTGATTTTTTATAGGGTTTATTCCAGTCATTATTTAATTCATTCATCGCAAACAGCGCCCGTCGATGAACCGGTTTTAATCCATCACGCACTTCCGGCAGTGCTCTTCCGATGATAACGCTCATGGCGTAATCCAGGTACGACTTTTTCATCTCACTTTCAATGCTGATCTCAAGAGCTTTGTTTACATCTTTCATAGATCTTTCCTAATCTCTTTTATGTAAATGTGTTTAATGTCTTACCTAACTAATCACATTCAATTCCAATTAATTTTTGATAATTTGAATGATAAATATCGGTTAATGTTAAAAACCCGGTGACCACAAGCGGTCCGTAAATGATGCCAAGGATTCCAAAAAGCTTCATGCCGCCGATAATTGAGAAAAACACCAGTAGTGTATGCATTTTAACGCGTTCACCCACCAGTTTAGGTTTAAAAATATATTCGATACTGCCAGAGAGAACAATGTAAAACACAATAAAGAAAATAGATGCAGCTACCCGTCCCTTTATGAAGAGATAAAATGCGGCTGGAAGAAAGACAGCACCAATACCAACAATTGGCAAAAATGCCAGAAACGCCATAATAACTCCCCATAGAAAAGGAGAGTTTAACCCAAAAAACATAAACAAAAAACCTCCTATGGCCCCCTGAATCAAGCCGCCAAGACCGTTTCCAATCAGGATTGCACCTGCCATATCCTTAAATTTCTGAATCAGCTTTTCATCCTGGTCTTTTGGTAAAGGAGAAAGATCGACAATAAATGAAATCAGTCGATCCCCATCAATAAGAAGATAAAAAATGACAAGAAGCATCAAAAAGAAATTAACCAAAAAATTTAACACATTGGTCGCAACCCAACGGGTTTGCTCGAAAAGAAAAAACCCGACAATCCGCCCAACTTCTGAAATCGACTTGGTAAACTCATCACCCGTAAGCTCATAGCCAAAAGTAGATAAAAGATCGTTCGCTTTTTCAATGATTTTACTGTTCTCGATAAGATTCTTGATCTGATCTCCTATTACTGCATTTTTTCCCATCAGATAGAGTTCATACGCCTCCTTGGTTAAAATACTGACAAAAAATACAATGGGCACAAAAAGGATAAGAAATAAAAGAAAACAGGTGAATAATGAAGCAAAATTGGGAGAAATTTTTGTCTTTACGATTATAAATTTATAAACAGGTTTAAAAATCCCGGTCACCACGGAAGCAATAATAATAATTGAAATAAAAGGCCATAGAAGCCATCCCAGCATAAGTATGGAAATAATAAAAAAAGTCAGAAAAAACCACAATATCATATTCCTAGATGTGCCGACTTCCATACCTCCTCCATTAACTGGTGCCCGTCCATAAATTGCTATTTTGCCCGATTTCTTTGTCAGGCTCAAATTTTAATTCGCCACCGAACTTTGGCGGATCGCCTTCTTTGAACTCGAACAAAATATCTAATTTCTAAACGGACACTAGCAGGCTAAAAACTAAGCTACCTACACGATAACTAATTAGATTTACGTATAATACTGCTGTGAAGAATATTTTTCAAATATTAAAGACAGGGTCTTTATCTGCTGATGAATCCACCCGCAAAAGACAAAAGAAGGACGATAAAAATAACAACGGATATATAACTGCCAAAAACGGCATATGCAATGCCGCTTCCAACAATGGCAGGCACACCAAAAGCAACTAATATTCCCAATTTTCTGGTAATGTTCATCGTAAAATCTCCTGTAATTTTTGAAATACTTTGTCGTGCAATTATTTTATTTTTAATGAAAGTTTCAATTTCAGCAATTTATGAAAGTAAACTCTTTTTCGTCAAAAGTCTAAGATTCGGTTATAAATAACCGAATCTTAAGAATATTTGACACCTAATCTTTAGTATTCATCGAAAATAAACATTAGCAGTAACCGACTGATAAGTAAAGTAAAAAAGTTTAAATAGCAGCGAAGATAATGCCTATTTTTAAAAGGATGCAATTCTATTTTCAGATACAGTTATTTGCAGTCAGAAGCCCCTTGGACAGGCTCCGCAAAAGCGGGAACACCTAAAACCTAAAACCCAATTAAAAGCCTTTGGTTGATATTCCATTTGTCTATTTTATCACTTTATGATCTCTCAATAATCATCGCCATGCCCATCCCTCCGCCGATACACATGGTAATCAACCCTGTGGAATATTCTTTTCGCTTCATCTGGTTCATGCCTGTTACCATCTGCCGCGCACCTGTGCAGCCGATTGGATGCCCCAGTGAAATACCGCTGCCGAGTTCATTCGGTTTGTCAGTGTCGAGCCCAAACTCCTTCATGCATCCAATGGCTTGAGCTGCAAAGGCTTCGTTGAGTTCAATCAAATCAATTTCTTTTATATCCAAACCCGTATCACTTAGTACTTTTCTAACTGCAGGTATCGGTCCCAGACCCATATACGCTGGATCAACCCCGCCGCTGGCAAAGCCCTTTATTTTAACAATCGGATCAAGATTCATTTCCTTTGCCTTATCCGCACTCATCAATAAGACTGCTGCCGCACCGTCATTTATTCCTGAAGCGTTTCCTGCAGTAACGGTTCCATCTTTCTTAAATGCAGGCCTTAATTTTGACATTTTATCCATGTCGGTGTCCATTGGCCGCTCATCTGTTTCAAAAACTGTTTCACCTTTTCGCGTTTTGATCTTCACCGGAATAATCTCTTCACTGAAAATGCCGCTTTCTATGGACTGCCTCGCACGCTGATGACTTAACACGCTAAGTTCATCCTGCTCCTTTCGGGAAATAGTGTATAATGAAGCGATATTCTCAGCGGTGATACCCATATGATATCCATAGAAAATTTCAAATAATCCATCAAAAACCATGAGATCGTAAATATCACCCATGCCCGTAAGCTCCATACGATGTCCCCACCTTGCCTTGGGCAGTGCCATGGGCGCAAGGCTCATATTTTCCTGTCCACCAGCAATAATTACATTTGCCTGACCGGTCATAATCGCACTGGCACCCAATGCGATCGCCTTCAGACCTGAACCGCACACCTTGTTAATGGTCATGGCTGGAGTTTCTTTTGGAATACCTGCTTTTATCATAGCCTGCCTGGCCGGATTTTGACCCTGGCACGCCTGCAGTACATTTCCCATGATCACTTCATCAATGGTAATAGATTCGCTGGATTCATCGTAATCATAAGCGGTTTTTTCGAGATCAACTTGGCCCTGATTCTTTAATTTTTCAGGTGTGTTTTGTATCATTTCCATATCTTTAACCGGCCTCATCCCCGCCCTTTTTAATGTGTCCTTCATCACCAGTGCGCCTAATTCAACAACCGGTACGTCTTTTAATCCGCCTCCAAAAGCACCCACTGCTGTACGAGAGCCACTGACTATAACAACTTCTTTCATACGTAAAATCTCCTTCTATTGATTTTTTTGGTTATATTATTTATCTATTTAAATACATCTTTTTGGAAATCATGACTAACATATATAATATGAAAAGGTCAATGAGGAGAACATGTGTCTTATCCTTTTTTCTTATAATACGCACCCTGATTATAAGCTTGTGCTTGCTGCCAATAGAGATGAGTTTTATGATCGTCCTACAAAAACTCTGGCATTTTGGGAAGATTCACCCAATATCCTCGCAGGCCGCGACCTGAAGAGCCGGGGAACCTGGCTGGGCATCTCATTATCCGGGCGAATTGCAGCTATCACCAATTTCAGGGACCCATTATCAATCATTGAAGACGCACCATCCAGAGGTCTTCTGGTTAGTCATTTTTTGTCCGGTACTCAGTCTGCAAGGCAATATCTTGAGCACATAAAAGCATCCGGAATAAATTATAATGGATTCAACTTGCTGGTAGGCGATTCTTCAGGCCTTTATTATTATTCAAATAGAAGCGATGCCATTGAAAAAATATCCCCCGGCATTTACGGCTTGAGCAACGATCTTCTTAATACGCCCTGGCCCAAGGTTCAAAAAGGAAAAACCCGTCTGCAAGCCCTGCTTGATAAAAAAGATCAATTCAGTTCATCCGATATCCTGGATATGCTTAAAGACCATACTCCACCACCGGATAAGATGCTTCCTGATACGGGCGTGGGTATTGAATGGGAGCGAATGCTTTCTCCTTTGTTTATAAAAAGCGATGTCTATGGAACCATGTCATCTTCATTGATTTTGATTAAAAAAACAGGAGAAGCAACTTTTTTGGAACAAACCCATGTCCCCTTAAATCCTGAATTGAAAGAGCCTGAAACTTTTGAGTTTAAACTGGACCTACCAACGTTATTTTCATAAAAAAGATTCAAGTATTTATTCAAACAACAAATGTCGGATTTTGAATATCGAACACCGAATCACGAAGTTTTTTTCTCTTTTTACTGGCTGTAAAAATGATAATCACGCACTCCCTTCGACATTCTACATTCGGCGTTAATCATTCGATATTTTTATTGCTTCACTCGAATCCTTCTAAGATCATCAACTTTGGAAACGATCCTTATTTCTTCTCCTCTTTCCCTTCTTTATTATCGACCATTTTCTGCAACCTCCGCCATTTTTCAAGCCGCTCTTTGACAACTTTTTCATAGGCCCTCTCAGAAGGTGTGTAGTATATTCTGTCTTTTAAATTATCCGGTAAATATCTTTGCGGAATAAAAGCGTCTTGAAAATCATGAGCATATTGATAGCCTTTGCCATACCCTAAATCTTTCATCAGCTTTGTTGGCGCGTTTCGTATATGCATCGGAACAGGCAACGCCCCCGTTTTGTCGATATCTGCCCTTACTCTATCATAGGCTGCATAGATACTGTTACTCTTCGGCGCTGTTGCCAGATAAACAGCTGCTTGAGCAAGCGCCAGCTCCCCTTCTGGCTGGCCAAGGAATCTGAAAGCCTCCATGGCATTTAAAGCTATTTGCAGGGCCGCAGGATCAGCGTTCCCTATATCCTCGCTCGCGAACCGAACCATTCGCCTGGCGATATAAAGGGGATCTTCTCCTGCCACCAGCATCCTTGTAAGCCAGTATAGTGCTGCATCCGGATCACTACCGCGCAGGCTCTTATGTAAAGCGGAAATAATATTATAATGTTCTTAGCCGGATTTGTCGTATAAAAGCGCTTTCTTTTGGAGAGCGTTTTCAACTGCCGCTAATGTAATAATCTTTCTCTTTTTCTTACCTGCCTGTGCACTTTCGGCAAGCAATAATTCTGCTGCGATTTCCAGTCCGTTTAAGGCTGTTCGCACATCTCCATCTGAAATCTGAACCAGATGATCTAAGGCGTCTTTTTCCAATACAAACCCTGATTTTCCCACACCATTTTCCTTATCTTTAGCAGCACGATTAAGAATCACTGCGATATGATCCGGGGATAATTGATTCAACGTTATTACACGGCATCTTGATATCAGGGCAGCAATAATCTCAAAAGACGGATTTTCAGTGGTTGCACCGATAAGTGTGATCAATCCGCTCTCAACATGACCCAGAAAAGCGTCCTGTTGGGCTTTGTTGAACCGATGAATCTCATCTACAAAAAGGATTGTCCGTTTTTTGTTAAATTTCAGCTGGTTTTTTGCTTCTTCAATCACTGATCGGATATCTTTGACCCCTGAAAGCACTGCTGAAAATTGCGCGAAGTAAGAGTGGGTTTCAATGGCGACAATTCTGGCCAGCGTTGTTTTCCCGCAACCTGGAGGACCCCATAAAATCATCGAAAATATTTTGTCTTTTTCAATGGCATTTCGAATTAAGGCACCCTCTCCTGCAATGTGTTCCTGTCCGACAAATCCTTCTAATGTTCGCGGCCGCATTCTTTCTGCAAGGGGCTTAGAATCTTCAGCGGCTTTATTTGAAGCATAGTCAAAAAGATCCAATTATTTTCTCCTTGCTTATATAATTAAAGTTTTCTCCAATTTAGTTGGAAGTGCCGATTCCTAACAGAGATAATGCCTGTTTTCGAAAGGCCATATCTGAGTTAATATTTAGGAGATCTTTTTAGTGCCCCAATATTTGGAGTTTATGCAACCGAGTCTATTTTGTCTTCCAGCAAGTTCCAGAAACCCCAACTATTGGGGCACTTTCGTCAAACAATTCCGATATGGCATTGAGAAAATTGGTATTATCGGAGTATATTTAAATTTTTCATATAAATCAAAAGTAAGTAAAATGTACATAACATTTGGTTACCCAACCTTTGAATACGGCGCTTTTTCATCTTTTCCTTTTTTTCTTTCTTCCAAATTCAATCCTGCCTGTTCTTCTTCTAAATATCAGGCGGATCGGCGTTTGGTTAAGACCTGCCGCTTCCCGGATTTGATTAATAAGATATCGTTTATATGAGAAGTGAACGGACTCCGGATAATTTACAAAACAGATAAATGTTGGCGGTTTCGCCCCGGTCTGGGTCATATAGTAA
>JAFDFT010000097.1 GCA_019309685.1 Deltaproteobacteria bacterium | reverse complement strand
TTGAAAGGGAAAATACATTTCCATAACCACCGGTTGCTAACACAACGGCGTCGGCCAGGTGGGCTTCAATATCGCCGCTGATAAGATTTCGAACAACAATGCCCCGGGCCCGGTTATCGATGACGATGAGGTTAAGCATTTCGCGGCGCGGGTACATGGCGGTTTTGCCGTTTGCAATCTGTCTGGACAGCGCGCCGTAAGCGCCTAAGAGCAATTGCTGGCCGGTTTGGCCCCTGGCGTAAAAAGTCCTTGAGACCTGTGCCCCGCCAAAGCTCCGGTTTGCCAACAGTCCCCCGTAATCACGTGCAAATGGCACACCCTGAGCGACACACTGGTCGATAATATTATTGCTTAATTGAGCGAGCCGATAGACGTTTGCTTCTCTTGCTCTGAAGTCTCCGCCTTTTATGGTATCGTAAAAGAGCCGCCATATACTGTCACCCTCATTGGTGTAGTTTTTAGCGGCATTAATCCCTCCTTGAGCCGCGATGCTGTGGGCGCGCCTTGGACTGTCCTGGATACAGAAGGTCTTTACATTATACCCCAGCTCCGCAAGAGAGGCTGAAGCGGATGCACCGGCCAGTCCTGTTCCAACCACAAGTATATCAAAATGCCTCTTATTCGCCGAGTTTACGAGTTTTAACTCGAACCGGTGAGTGTCCCATTTGTCAGCAAGAGGTCTCGAAGGAATGTTAGCGTCAAGATGCATATCACTTCTCCTTAAGCGATGAAGGAAATGTAGATGGGGATAAACCCAAAACCCAAAGCGATAACCAGTCCGAAGATGATGCTAACAGCCATGATCAACGGCATGTATTTCGGATGGTTGGCGCCCACTGTTTGAAATGCGCTCCATAATCCGTGCCTGACGTGCAATGCAGCAGCAATCATTGCAAGGACGTAAATGACTAAATATCCGGGTTTGGAAAATGTCTCTGAAACGATTTGGTATATACTCCGATCTGTTTTATCAACAAAATGAAAATTAAGCAGGTGTAAAACAATGAACGCGAAAAGAATAAAGCCTGTATACGGCGCTGTTTTTGATCCAAGGGTACGACCTCCCGCGTTTTTATTCATCGAATACCTGACAGGTCTTGCTTTGATATTTTGATAAAAAAGGGTAATGCCTGTGGTAATATGAATGAGTGCCATGGTCAGAAGTCCAATTTCCGCAACTGTAATGAGCGCTCCCATAGAATGGAGGCCTTCAGCGTACGCGGTAAAAGCGAGCTCACCGCCAAAAAGCGTTAGATTTCCTATGAAATGTGCAACCAGAAACGAGCAAAATCCAAGGCCTGTAACGGCCATCATCAGTTTTTTGCCGATGGAGGTTGTTAGGGTATTAATTAACCAGTTCATCTATTCCCTCCTGGATTTCCATCCACAAATGGCCCTTTTCCGCAATCTCTGTGTCAACCCGCCTAAGGCGGATAAATCTTCGGAATTACTTGTGCGACGTACAACTGAGTACGCCTCCGCGTAATTCCTTGATTTCCTTGACTTTGCGAAAAATTGCTCATTTCTGGGTTGGAAATCTTGTTTAATGCCTATCTTTTAATAATGGGTACCAGTTACTATTTAACTGATTTTTCACTTTTTTATAAAAAATATTTTATTGGTGGATGAATACTTAATTTGTTCCTAATTTAAATTCATTCCATGGATAGTCGATGACTTATTTTTTCCGATCTGGTTTTTCATTATAGTTATTAAGCCACCAGGCATCCCAATTTGTACTCATAATGCTTTTTGAGATTTTTTTCCCTGTTTTTGTTTCCAGCCTTTTCAATATAATTTTAAGCCATTTTTTTGGCGGGTTATACCCTATATCTGAAAGTGCTTTTAATTCAAGTATAAATGAGAGTTGATCGGCGTCATGCGCGAGTTTAGCTTCCATGGATTGTGCGCAGTTGAATTCACGGGTAAGTTCAGCGATTGAATTTCCAAAAGGAAGATGTCGTGTCGCGTCATTTATAGCTTTATCCTCATCTGCGTTTACATAATTTTTATTGACATAATTCAGATCGCCGGTTCTTGCTTCAGGGAGATCGTGCACCAGGCACATGGACATCAGTTTCAGCGCGTCGATATCGGGCTCCATTTGCGACATGACATAAGCAATGAATACTGTACTGAACGAATGCTCCGCAACAGATTCTTTGCCTGCTCCAAGAAAAGGATACCCTGATCTTGGAATGCTTTTCAACATTTTTGCTTCGAAAAGTAGATTCGCGATTTCTTTCATTATAGTTCCTAAAGTAGTAAATGTTGTACATACGTATTGAATGACACAACTAACTGTTTTTGTATAAAATGTTAACAAAATTAATTGCTGAAATAAAAAACAGATTTAGAGAATACATAAAAACTAGAAAATTTCAAGAGATACCAAATTTCTTGACACTATAAGCGTTTCTTTATAACCTAAAGTGTTAATAAGTTTCCATCCCCAAATAGCTATTTTTTCGAAAAACTGCGTTCTCCGCGGGTTTTCGCCGGCTTGTCCCGTTGTTTTGCGGGGCGATGTACCATATGTACGTTTCGGCGCAAACCCTTGCGAGGCTTTGTTTTTTTAAAAATATCTTATCTGTGAACCGGAAACTCAATTTGTACCCGCTTAATTTTTTCTATTTATGGGTGGGCACTAACAAAGTAATTATCGTGCCTGCGATTTTTGGCAGTACTAAACGGTATGAAACGTCAAAATAGGTATATTTGTGAGTCCTGCTTAAGCGGTCTTAATACACAGCTAACATTATTTTGGTATGGTGTCCTGTAAAATTTAACACTGGAGTTGATTTATGATTTCTCAAGGGATCAATTTAATTCACATGGTTAGTAACGCTGGTCTGATGGTTCAATTTGTACTTTTTCTCCTGCTCTTTTTTTCAGTTAGTTCATGGGCGATTATTATTATGAAGTATCAGTATGTTCGAAGGGCTTTTAATGAGTCGGCCGCTTTTAACGATTTTTTTTGGAAAAGGCGGAATCTTTCAGATGCGTTTAAAAAGGCGAAAGAACTGGATCACAGCCCCATTGCGCGAGTTTTTCGGATCGGGTACGTTGAGCTTAAAAAGCTCAATCCATCTGTTGATGCGAAAACGGGGCAGTCATCTGACCTTTCAATTCATATGAATTCTGCTGGGACTGCTAATGTAAGCCGGGCGCTTCGAAGGGCAATTAATACTGAGATGAGCCGGATGACCCAGATGGTACCTTTTCTAGCTACCACAGGGAATACCGCTCCCTTTATCGGTCTGTTCGGCACTGTATGGGGTATCATGAATTCGTTTCATAGCATTGGGCTTAGAGGTTCAGCAAATCTTGCTGTGGTGGCGCCCGGAATTTCCGAGGCGCTTGTTGCCACAGCGGCGGGACTCTTAGCAGCCATACCGGCAGTCATTGCCTTTAACTACTTTATGCAGAAAATAAGAGTTATCGAGTCTGAACTTCAAAGTTTTTCTGCGGATTTTTTAAATATTATTGAGCGGGATATTTTACGTGCCAATGGGGGTGGCAAATGACGCCGACTAGCCGCGATAACGGCTTTATGTCAGACATCAATGTGACGCCTTTTGTGGATGTGATGCTCGTGCTGTTGATCATTTTTATGGTGACCGCACCGATGATGATGCAGGGCATGGATATCGACCTTCCTGAGGCGACAGCTGACTCGATTGGTTCTGAAAAAGAACCGCTTATCATCACTATTGATAAGGAAAATCAAGTGTACATAAATAATTATAAAGTACCGATCGATTTCCTGCAGGAAAAACTGATTAAAATACGTCAAGGCAGAGCGGACAGTGAAGTCTATTTGAAAGCGGATAAAGAAATTTCCTATGGAATGGTGGTACAGGTGATGTCCCTGATAAAGGGCGCGGGGATCGACAAGCTGGGTATGGTCACAGAGCCGGATGACTTCAAGCAAAAGAACAAGAAAAAAACATAAATCAGATGAAGAACAACGGTAAAGCAATCGTACATTTGCCCGGGATGCCGGGTAAAGGGCCGCGTACTATGTATGCATCTTTTACTGTTTCTGTTATCTGTCATCTGCTTTTTCTCACTGTTTTGATTTTTGTACCGGGATTGAAAATACCCAAAAGAACGTCTCATTCGGTTATTCATGTAAACATGGTTGCCCGGCCCGCTAAAGGAACGCCCGCTGGTACCCGATACCGTGCAGTATTGAAAAAGTCAGCCGCAAAGACAAAAAAAACGTCTGAAGGGGTTTCATTGAAAACGGTTTCGGCTGCGCCTAAAAAAAAAGCGAAATCCATTAATAAAAAGCCGGTAACGCATTCCAAAAGTACTATTGAGGAGTTGAAGAATGAGGCTGAAGCGTCAAGGCCCGGTGATGTGACCGATGCGATTGAACGCATTAAAAACCAGGTTAACGAGACGGACGCCAGGCGACGTTCTGTGGAAAATTCCGATAAGGAGCTGGCAGGTGTTGAAGATGGTGTAGCAGGAGGATCAGGGACTGGTGCTGGATTGTCCGTTGATATCCTTACACTGTATACATATGAAATTAAGGATCTGGTTCAGCAAAACTGGGCATATTCTGAGCAGCTTGCTGATGCCAAATCTGATTTACAGACCTTTCTGGTATTTGAAGTTTTGCCGAACGGTGAGATAAGAGATATCTGGTTCACGGAAAAGTCCGGTAATCGGTATTTAGATGAATCCGCTTATAAGGCGGTAATAAAATCTAAGCCTTTTCCTCCCCATCCCGTAGAATTGTCAAGGCCGGTGGTGGAGGTTCCCCTTCGATTTTCACCAGAAGGCTTGCTGGATTAATATGGATCATCTGATGATGATCCAAGAAGGGCCCAAGGAATCTAGGGTTCCAGGATTCTTAAAATCTATTGCTTTCTTCCAATTAGTTGGGAGAAGAACCAAAAATATTGAAGAAAATTTATAAAGGATACGTATGTTTAAAAATCGTTTTAAAACGCTGATTTGTTTTACAGTTGCGCTTGTTTTTATTCTACCGGACTTGTGCTGTGCGGATTATGATTATATTGATATAAACAGCCCCTCCATGCGGAAAATCCCCCTTGCTATTCCAGTATTCAAGAGTATCGCTTCAAACAGTACTGAGGCGCGTTTCTCAAAAAAGGCATCGGATCTTTTAGCTGAAACACTTGATTTTACAGGATATTTAAATATTCAAGACAGGAAGGCATTTCTTTCGGATCCTCAAAAGGACGGAATAACAACGCAAAGCATCAATTTTCAGAACTGGACCGTTATTGGATCAGAACTTCTTATCACCGGCGGTGTTTTGATGAAGGGGGGCACCGTTCAAATGGAACTCCGCCTGTTCGATACTTTTAAAGGAACGCTGATTGTTGGAAAAAGATATAAGGGCGGCATGATCCACCAGCGGCAGATGATTAGAAGGTTCTGCAGCGAGGTTATTTACCATCTCACCGGAAATAAAGGGTTTTTTAACAGCAAAATCGCTTTCGTATCCAGAAATTCAAAGCGAAAGGAAATTTATGTCTGTGATTTTGACGGGTACGGTTCAAAACGGTTTACGTTTATAAATAGTATTTCTTTTTTTCCTTCATGGTCTTCAGATGGAAACCGGCTGGCTTATACGTCTTATAAGAATGGAAAACCAGATATTTACATACAAAGTTTTACCGAGAAACAAATATATCAAATTAATAAAAAGGGGATAAATATGACCCCTTCTTGGGCTCCGAATACGGATGCTTTGGCGGCAACACTCTCTTTTTCTGGTGATCAGGAAATTTATCTATTGACTGGGAAAGGGAAAGTTATTAAAAAGTTAACTAACAATAGAGGTATCGACATATCACCCACGTGGTCACCAGACGGCAAAAGGCTGGCCTTTGTTTCTGACAGGGCAGGATCACCGCAGATTTTTACCAAGGATTTTAGAACCAGTCGGGTTAAAAGATTAACTTTTAAAGGCAAATACAATACACAGCCCAGCTGGTCTCCAAAAGGCGATAAATTAGCCTACACAGGAAGAGGTAACGGAAATTTAAATATTTATGTTATCGGCGTTGACGGAAAAGGCCTGGCTCAATTAACACAAAATAGCGGAAGTAATGAATCGCCAACATGGTCCCCTGATGGGAGCCTGATTGCTTTTAGCTCAACACGGGAGGGGCCCTCCAGAATTTATGTTATGACGGCTTATGGAACTGATCAACGGCGTTTGCTCGCCATGCCTGGTGAGCAGACAAATCCAAAGTGGTCACCAGAAGTTAATAATTAATGTTTAATAAAGGAGGAAAAAATGAGGAAAAATGGTTTTAAAATTTTGGGTCTTTTATTTGTAGCATTTGCATTAATATTTACTGCTTCATGTATGGGTAAGTTCGCGTATGATCCCTCAGTAAAGACAAGCTTGAGTGAAGAAGAAGCACGTCTCGTAGCAGAGGGTGGAAGTGAGATGTTCACCAATGACGATATCTACTTCGCTTTTGACAGTTCCATGTTAAGTCAAGAGGCAAAGCATACATTGCTGAGAAAAGACTACTATATGAAGAATAACATGGGTGATTCCGTAACGGTTGAAGGACATTGCGATGAGAGGGGAACAAACGAATATAACCTTGCGTTGGGCGAAAGACGTGCGGTAAGCGCCCAGAAATATCTGGTAAATCTTGGCATAGATGCTTCCCGTTTAGAAACAGTCAGCTATGGTGAAGAACGACCTGCCGACTCAGGAAGTAATGAAGCAGCCTGGCAGAAAAATCGACGCGCTCATTTTGTAATAAAATAAACCCTTTGTGTTTTAGTTTTAAACATAAGAGATTGCACTTGGTAAGATCGGTGAATGTTCGGCAAGCGGCGACATGAATGCCGCTTGCCGGACGTACATGGATAGGTATGTTTTTTTGAAGTTTTGCGGGTAATTCGTGATCGCCCTCTTGGTGGTGTTAAAAAATGAAGAAAGCCATTCTAAATATTTTTATCGGCCTGACAGTTTTATCCGGATGCGCTGTTTTTGGAGTAAATGAACCTTTAGAAAAGTCGGGAAGTGGGACGAATATACGGAAGCAACTCGCTGAACAGCAGGCGATGATTGATAGCCTCCAGAAGGAAATTCAAACCCTGAGAGGAAGGCTTCAAGAGAATGAAAATCAGCTAAAGAATAAAACAACGGATCTTCAAGAAGCAAACAATAAGATCCAAAGTCAGTTTAGCCGGCTGGACAGTGAGACACTTTCAAATAAAGAACGGATTCAGCATCTTGAAAAATATTTGAATGTTGAGACTTCTGAGAAAAGCAGTCTGTTCAAAGGATCCGGCGATTCAGTCGACAAAGAAATCACTGAAAATGAGTTCTATGTACTGGCAAAGCAAAAATTTGAAAGAGGAGATCACCAGGGCGCCCGGGCTGCATTTAAAGAATTTATAAAAAAATTTCCACAGTCCGAACAGGCGGATAACGCGTTATTCTGGATAGGCGAGACCTACTTCCATGAAAAATGGTATGAAAAAGCTATTCTTGAATACGAAAAAGTACTCGTTGAGTTCCCGAAGGGGAATAAAGTGCCGGCAGCGCTTTTAAAGCAGGGAATTTCTTTTTATCTTCATGGCGAAACGGAAAAGGATGAGAAGTTTAAAGAAACAGCTATCGGTGTCATGAAAGAATTGATCGATAAGTACCCCAAGTCAAGTGAAGCGACA
>JAFDFT010000515.1 GCA_019309685.1 Deltaproteobacteria bacterium | reverse complement strand
CCAGAAATCTGTTCGACCTTTCCATGGAAGCCAGGCAGAAAGCATACGAATTGATTAAGCCAGGCGTCAAGGGAGATGATGTTGACAGACAGGTACTACAGATCATCAAGGATGCCGGATATGGTGACAAAATTCTGCACCGCACCGGACACGGATTCGGAATTACCGGCCATGAGCCACCATGGGTCGCCTTGGGCAGTGAGCATGTACTGGAAAAAAACATGGTCATCAGCATTGAGCCAGGTATTTATGTTGAAGGCGTGGGCGGATTCCGTCATTCCGATACGGTGCTGGTCACCGCCAACGGGTGTGAATCGCTGACGCAATATCCTGACAAGCTGGAAGATTTGATCCTGTCTGAATCTTAAAAGCACTCGAAATAGGGCGGTTTAGCTGCCCGGGTAAATGAAAAACGTGCCCAAATTTAAGAGAATTGGTCTAACTATTATGTTTTAGACTTTAACCTAAGTATCAATATGGTGCAAAAAGGAGGAAAACTGATGAATATACTGCAAAAGAAGATCATGTTATCAACCCTGCTCAAACTTCAGTTATTCTACTGTTTTCTTGGAATCGGCTACAATATTGTCAGCTATATTCTAGCCATGTCAGGGGGTCGTCAGCTGTCTTCAACATCTCCCGTTATCGGCACCATATTTATGTCAGTATATGGACTGTGTTTGATGGCTGGCTATAAAGGCTTTTATAAAACCTATCGTTTGTTGATGCTCTTTTTCCTGGTTAGTTCAGGATACGGCGGTGTGATCAAACATTTCATTGTTTATTCTCAGCAGCCGGAAGCCTATGCTTCTTTTTCAGCCTGGATTTCCGCTATCGGTATTAATTTCTTTGGATTCCTTCTGAACCTAATGGCTGTAGCGGGAAGGTTCGAAGATGAATCAATGGAAAAACTGTCGTCCACCTAACCCTCATCTCACAAAAAGGAGAAAAAGTATGACGCTAACACCCAATCCAACGCTATTGTGGTTTGTGATCGGTTACGGACTGATCATGGTGATACTGGGAATCTGGTTTTCTCGCCGTATCAAAAGCAGCGACGATTTTGTAATGGCTGGACGATCATTAGGGCCATTTGTGTTGGCCGGAACCCTGCTGGCTACTTTTACAGGAAGCGGTACAGTGACCGGCGGGGCCAATTCCCTTGGTTACTCTCATGGCTTCTGGGCGGCAACAATTATTTCATTGCCAGTTGGTTTTATCGGTTTCGGTACATTGTACCTGATCGCTCCTAAAATCCGAGCCTTCGGAAAGTACACCATATCCCAGGTGTTGGAAGCCCAATATGGGCAGGGGGCAAAGGTTTTATCAGCCATCATCATTATTCTGGCCTACGTTGGGATTGTTTCTTATCAGTTCAAGGGGCTGGCTTTTGTTTTGAACGTCACTACTGGAATCTCGGTTGAAATGGGAACAATCATCTCCGCCGTTCTCATCATTTTTCTTGCCGTTATCGGAGGTCTAATGGCCATCGCCCCGACTGATGCATTGAGCGCTTTTTTTATGATATTAGGATTGCTGGTGGCCATTCCATCCGTCTTAATCGCTGGTGGAGGTTGGGAGCACATTGCTGCAAATCTTCCTCCGGAGAACCTGGGACCGAAGGGCTCTCTTTCGATCTTTGAAATGATCGGCTACTTGCTACCGATGGTTTTTTTAATGTTGGGAGACCAGAATATCTACCAGCGGCTGGCTTCGTCCAAAGGCGAAAAATCTGCCAAGTCCGGACTTATCATTTGGTGTATCGGGCTATTTATCGTATTTCCAGCGATCCCTTTTATCGCTATGATCGCCAGATCCATCTTTCCCGATATTGCTCCCGGTATGGCCCTGATTTCAATGGTAACGGTGATGCCAATATTATTTGCCGGAATCATGCTGGCGGCTGTGGCTGCATTTGTTGTGACAACTGGCAATTCGTACCTGCTTTCCGCTTCAACATCGCTAACCTATGATATCTATATCCGCTTTTTTCGACCGAATGCCGAATCGAAAGAGATCCTATTCGTCACCAAAGCAGCTATCCCTGTCCTGGGTTTGTTTTCTTACGTATTGTTACAGTTTTTTCCGACGATTCTTAAAATACAAATGACCTCTTACCTGGTCTATGGGGCAGGGATCACTCCGGCGGTTCTAGCTGTCTTTATCTGGCCCCGGGTAAACAAACTCGGTGGTATTTTTTCGATGATAGTTGGCGTGGTTTCCACTCTTGCGTTATATAAACCATTCGGTACGGCTGGATCCGCTCTTGCGGTACCGCTGGCAATTCTGACACTGATCATCGTCACCTTCATCACTTCAAAGAAAAATGAATCTGTAAACGGGTAACATTCAAACATCCTAAAATATTGGTAACGTTCAAAAGTGTTCGCTTAGGGATTTTTATTAAATTTACTCATTACTTAAAATCAAATACTACTCATAGGTAGAAAATAGCAGAAAAGTTTCCTGTGCGAGAATGAGCCCTCAAAAAGCTCGTCGGAGCACAGGAAGACTTTTCTGTGGCAAATCAAATAGATATACCCCTCTGCAACATAACAAATATGCTTTTTATTTGATTGGATTATGTATTATGGCCTTTATAACCAAAGGCAAATGGAAGCCTTAAAAAAAGAGAATG
>JAFDFT010000514.1 GCA_019309685.1 Deltaproteobacteria bacterium | reverse complement strand
GGTGTAGATAAGAAGAACAATGATTAGGTAGATAAAATTAGTAAACATATTAGTTATAAAAAGATGAATGAATAGTAAAATTGGGTTCCAATAAATTTATTTTAAAACTATTATAGTGCCCATAATAATATAAAGATATGTTTAAAAAAGTGTTTCCATTTCAGAAATGATCAATTTTTCGCAAGGTCAAGGAAATCGAGGAATTGCGCGGAGGCGTACTTTGTTGTACGTCGCACAAGCAATTCCGTAGATTGACACAGAAATTACGGAAAAGTGTTATTTATGGATGGAAACTATTTATAATACCTTTCTTTTTCAGAGTAAATACATCCGCAGTATTGTTGGCGATAAATCCCTTGACGTTTTGATTCTATAACACCTTCTTTCCATCCATCTCGAAAATCAATATAATAAAACGGGACTCCCGTGTTTTCCCCAATGGATTCACCGATTGATTTAATGATATCATGTTTTTGAAATTTGCTGTATAAAAGTGTTGTGCTGAAATAATCAAAATTGCCTTTTTTAGCTATTGTTGCGGTTGCCTGAAGGCGGTCATGATAACATAAAGTACACCTGTTTGATTCTCTAAAAGCTGCATTTCGAAGGAAATGCTCAATATCATAACCTTCCTGATAGATGACCTTGAAATTTTCATTCTCAGCGTATTCTTTTAACGTATTTTCACGTTTTAAGCATTCCAAATAAGGGTGAATGTTATATCTGTAAAAATAACCCATTACATTAAGATTTTTATTTCGAAGCGTCTTGAGAGGATAAATCGTGCACGGCGCACAGCATATATGAAGCAGCAGTTTCAATTTCGCTCTCCGAATATAGCAGTTCCTACCCGGACAAGGGTGGCACCTTCTTCAATGGCAACTTCGTAATCTCCAGACATGCCCATTGAAAGTTCATCCACGGAAATATTGGGTATGGACGCGCTTTTTATTGTATCTCTTAGTTTGCGAAGCGCTGTGAAAAATGGCCTGACTTTTTCCGGTTGATCGAAAAAAGGAGGCATGGTCATCAGTCCTTTAATAGAAATATTATCAAGTAGACTGATTTCTTTTATTAACCGTAGTGTTTCATTTTCAGAAATTCCGGATTTCGATGACTCCATTCCGACATTTACTTGAATTAATATGTTTTGCTTTTTCCCAATCTTTTTTGCCTCTTTATCCAGCTCTTTTGCTAATTTTAGAGAATCTACCGTATGAATAAGATCGAACATTCTAACTGCGTATTTTGCTTTATTGGTTTGAAGATGACCGATGAAATGCCAGGAAGCATCATGGGCAGAAAGAACATCAAATTTTTTACGGGTCTCCTGGATATAATTTTCACCAAGGATGGTGACGCCTGCGTCTATTGCCTTTTTAATCATATCAGCAGGCTTTGTCTTGCTTACAGCGACTAAACGGATACTGTCAGGGTCCCGGCTACATTTTTGGGCCGTTTTTCGAATGATCTCAGTTACCGTATGTAATCTTTCCTTAAAAATGGTTACCCCCAAAATTTAAATTATTCAGATCCAGAATGCGTTCAGTTAACAAAAAATCAACAATCTCACAAATAGGAAGGCCGACGACATTTGTGTAGGACCCATGAATGGCCTTAACAAATGAGCTTCCCAGTCCCTGTATGGCATATGCGCCTGCTTTGTCAAAAGGTTCATCCGTTTGGATGTACCACTCGATTTCTTTATCACTAAGATCTTTAAAAACAACCTCCGTGTTTACGGTATCTGAAAAGAGAGTGTTTTTGTTTTCACAGCATATACAATATCCGGTTATCACAATATGGGTATTACCGCTTAGAAGATTGAGCATAGCGCGTGCGTCTTGCTTTGATTCAGGCTTCCCCAAAACACTTTCATTTATCAAAACAATTGTATCTGCGCCAACCACCCAACTGTCCGGGTAATTCTTTGATACATCAAGTGCTTTTGACTCAGCCAGAAATTTAACATAAGATTGCGGGGTTGAGATAGAAATCGATGATTCATCGAATTTGCTGGGGACAACAGAAAATGATAGTCCGGCCTGTTGAAGCAGATAACGCCGCCGGGGAGATTTTGAAGCAAGTATGAATTTTGGCATTTTGTTTAAATTATCCATGTGCTTGTATTATCAAATGAAAAATACTTTTACAAGAGTCAAGATTCTTGGCACTGATGAGAAAAAAAGAAAGAATCCAATGGTTTATTTAGAAATGTGCGATGGGTATATAGCTCTGCTTTAAACAACATACAAATGGGTGTATTGCGAAAAAATGTTATTTATTTCTTCTTGCTTTTCCGTGTGACCTGTTTTATGAACCTTTTCCTAAGTATACTTTAATAAGCCCGGGTGGCGGAATTGGTAGACGCAAGGGACTTAAAAGCCTAATTACTACATTTAAAAAACAATTAGTTACATAGTACTCTACGGGAACTCTACGGGAAATAATATCAGTTTTATTTCCCGTTTTTATTTTTAACAGCAGGGGCGGGTAGGGGGCCGTAATTGACTCTGTTGCTAACCTTTGTAAGATGCTCAGGGGAAAGATGGGCGTAAACCATGGTAGAGGATATCGATTTATGGCGCATCAGCTCTTGTATGGCTTTTAAGTCTTCTCCAGACATGGCCATGTGACTTGCGTAC
>JAFDFT010000513.1 GCA_019309685.1 Deltaproteobacteria bacterium | reverse complement strand
GTTTATCATTTAATTACCATTCAGTATTGCGCCTTTCTATATTCTCACTTGTATAGCAAAAGCAATGCCATTGCCTGGGAATTGAGAATAACTATCTGAAATAATTGAAATAAAGTGATATTTATTGAACGCTTTTATAAAATATTAATCGTTTCATTTTGCAACAATATATATATAGGAAAGGAGTAATGCATTTAAATATCAGCTGATTAGATAGATGTTGCATAATTCTCTCATGTATTGCATATTGCAACACATGATATCCATTTTATCAAATTATTATAGGTCATTCTGATCCGCGAATTTTATTTTTGGGGAATGACTGTTGAGTTAATATTTCTGATACATTCTTGTCAAAAAGGGCTTATTGTTTTATGTTTATATTTCTGCATAAATTTTGGAGCAATATATGGCTTTTTTTAAAAGAGATCAAAAAACCGAACAAGTTATAGAAGTAGAAGAGCTCGATGAGTTAAGGTTAAAAATAAAAACCACGAAAATGTCTGCCCAGGTTGAAAAAGCAGCCTTAACGGAAATAGACAAACTCGAAAAATCGAGCCACTCCTCTGCAGAATATACCATTGGAATTAATTATCTCGATTACCTGACAGCCCTCCCCTGGAATAAAGCAACTGTTGATAATCTTGACATTCAAAGAGCTGAAAAGATTCTGGATGAAGAGCATTATGGCCTTGATGAAATCAAAGAGCGTATTTTAGAGCACTTGGCCGTCCGAATCATGAAGGTCTCTCGTAAATTCGAGGTGCTTGTAGTAGATGACGAAAAAAGAGTTCGAGAAAATTTGCAGTACGTTCTTACAAAGGAAGGATATGATACCATTACTGCCAAAAATGGTAGAGAAGCTTTGGATATTTTGAAGGACAGGAAGGTAGACATAATTATCACTGACCTTAAAATGGATGAAGTCGACGGAATGGAATTGCTTGGGAAGGCTCGTGCCGGAGATCCGGAAGTAAAAGTTATAATGATTACCGGCTATGCCACAGTTCCCAGCTATAAAGAAGCAATGGAAAAAGGATCATTTAACTATATTGCAAAACCTTTTGAACTGGATGAAATTAGATCTACAGTCTCCAAAGCTTTAGCCCCGAAAACTTTTGGCCTTGTTTCAAAAGGATCGATCATCTGTTTTGCAGGTCCGCCCGGGACAGGCAAAACATCATTAGGCAGGGGGATTGCCGCAAGTTTAGGAAAAAAATTTATTAGAATTTCATTAGCTGGAATGAAAGATGAAGCTGAAATTCGCGGACACAGGAGAAGTTATGTAGGTGCTATGCCGGGCAGAATCATACAAGAAATCCGACGGGCTGAATCGAACAACCCTGTTTTTATGCTGGACGAACTTGATAAAATCGGACAAGATTTTAAAGGAGACCCGGCCTCTGCCCTGCTTGAAGTTTTAGATCCACAACAGAATTCAAAGTTTATTGATCACTACCTGGATGTCCCTTTTGACCTTTCAAGAGTTATGTTTATAGCGACTGCTAATACCGTAGACCTTATCCCCGGGCCTCTTTTGGACAGGCTTGAAGTTCTTCACCTTTCCGGATATACAGAAGATGAGAAAGAGCAGATAGCTTCCAACCATTTAATTCCGAAGGCGATAAATGCCGCTGGCCTTGATAAGAATCAACCGGAATTTACAGCCGATGCTATTCAGATGATTATAAGTGAGTACACTAGAGAGGCAGGACTTAGAAATTTACAAAGACAATTAGACTCCATTTGTCGGAAATTAGCCCGGGAAATCTTAAAAGAAAACGGAAAAGATAATTTAATTAAAATAACGCCTGAATCAGTGAGAAAATATCTTGGGCCAAGAAAATTCTTTTTTGAAGTGGCAGAAGCTCAGGACAGAATCGGCACTGTCACCGGTCTTGCATGGACTGAATCAGGCGGTGAAATCATTTTCATTGAAGCAACCATGATGAAGGGAAAAAGCAAACTTATTCTTACCGGATCGCTGGGTGATGTTATGAAAGAGTCCGCGCAAGCTGCATTAAGCTATATTAGAAGCAATACTCAGTCATTAAATATTCCGGAGGATTTTTTTGATAACCATGATATACACATACATGTTCCTGCAGGAGCCATTCCTAAGGATGGCCCATCAGCCGGGCTGACCATTGCAGCTGCTCTTATTTCATTATTAACAGGAAGACCTGCCAAAAGGGATGTCGCATTAACGGGAGAATTAACATTAAGCGGCAGGATACTTCCGGTGGGTGGAATCAAGGAAAAAATCATGGCCGCCCGAAGGGCTGGGGTAAAAACTGTTATTTTCCCCGAAAAGAACGATTCAGATCTTAAGAATATTTCAGATGAAATAAAAAAAGATTTAAATATTATTAAGACCGGCCAATTCGATACTATTGTTGATAAGATTTTAAAGTAGGATAATATACTATACCAAGTCGCAACAGTTATTGATTACGGATACTCGTCTTTAGTTTGTCAATCTCACGTATAAACATCGCTATGTGGAATTGCTAATTGAATCCATTTAACAGAAACTGCAATTTTGCAAAGATTATGATATCGGCTTTGAACCTTCAACCTTTAAACATTTATGCAGAGTTACCTATTATGCTACTAAATGTACCATTTTTCCTGTTAGACATGATAG
>JAFDFT010000512.1 GCA_019309685.1 Deltaproteobacteria bacterium | reverse complement strand
GGGGAGATGTTTTATCTTCATTTAATATAAAGTCCTGAACGATAATTCTGCCTCCCGGATTAAGTGCTTCATATACTTTTTTGAAGAGTTTAAGGTTTTCATCAGGACTGAACATATGGCAGATGGCCGAGATCCATACCAAGTCATAACTTGTACCAAAAGGATCTTTAATCATATCGCCTTCAATAAAATCAATTTTATTTTCCAGGCCTTCTTCCGACACATATTTTTTGGTAAGGGAAATAACAGCAGGCAAATCGAAAACAGTGGCTTTAATATCCGGCTTATATTTTGTAAAAGCAATAGCGTAAGCGCCTGAGCCGCCCCCCAGATCAAGCATCGAATTTATACTGCCAAGGTCCAGGATTTCAGCTGTTTTTTCCGCCCTGAAAACAGCATTTTTATGCATGGCCGCAATAAAGGCCCTAGTTTCATCTTCATCCCTTGTTTTTCCCTTTTCAGCAATAACAGACGTTCCTTTTTTAAGACATTCTGTTAACGTGGACCAGCGATGCCAGAGCCCGACGATGTGCATGGCAGCGATTCGTGAGTCATGCTCTGAGTCTTTAACAAGGTACCTGGCTGTCAGAGGTTTGTTTCTAAACGAATTTTCATTTTTATCTAATACGTCTATGGCAGCAAGCGCGTTTAGCAGTGCTTCTGTTGCACGGGGATCTGTCTTTATTTTTTTTGCGATTTCGGGTGCCGCCGCCCCCGAGCCAATCGCTGTAAAAAGGTCCAGTTCAATGGCAGTCAGGAAAATACGGCTTTCCATAAATCCCCGCATAAATTGATTCAACTCTTCGGGAATAACACCCGCCTTTTCCATAATGGTTTTCATTGTTAAGACCATTTGGTCGTGAGCAATGATCTCTTTTTTCAAAGTTTCAGCATCTTTTAATAAAAAGTCTTCTACAGGAGTATTGTTTCCAATATGATCTTTGACGATTTTTGAAACACGTTTAGGCGTTAATCCCGTGTACCAGATACCGTCAGGGTACACCACCATATTGGGCCCTTTTCCGCAAATACCGAGACAACCACAGGTGGTTACCTGGACATTGTCGGTAAGTCCAGCTGCTGCAAGTTCCCGGTTAAGGACTTTGAAGACTTCTTCCGCTCCCGTTTCGAGGCAAGAAGGCGCGCTTTCAGGTTTTTTCTGGGTACATATATAGATATGATAGCGAAACGGTTCCATGAATTTCTCCCTTTTTGAATTTAGCTGCTTTCGTTGTTATATGAGATTGATTCGTCATTCGGTATTTCCAGCCATATTTTCCAGTTAAACTATCACATGTGCTTGTCTAGAAATTTTTTTACCTGAATACTTGCATCAGCGGCTGCTTCGCTCTTTTTGAGCTCGAAGACATGATGTTCGCCAGGATAGACTTTAAGGGCAATTTCATGTTTGGTTTTTACTGAAGGCATGGAATTTTTACACAGAACAGCCGGGCACAGGCGGTCAAGCTCTCCGATCAGAATAAGCAGCGGGGCGTCCATATACTCCAGGTCCACGCCGCAATAAGGGTAAAATGCGATGGCCGCCTTAAAGGGATTTTTTCTGGGTGGATCTGTCGCGTCCAATGCGTGAAGCGTTGTCCATCCCCCATGGGACCATCCCATAACCCCGATCCGGTCCGGATCCACAACATTTAGTTCTGAAAGATATGCTTTAGCGTCATGGGCGTCCTGGGCCCGAACCCAGGGCGGTATCTTTAGCATATCATTAAAAATGCTGGTCTCGCCGCGTGGTGTGAAGCTGTCCACCTGCAGGGATATATAACCCCATTTAGAAAACCTCTCTGCCCAGATATCCATACCATAGTGCATGCCGCTGGCTCCATGGAGCATTACGATTGCGGGAAAGGGCCCTTTGCCTTCCGGTTTGGTCAGATTGCCGGTAAGATATAATGGATTTTTTCCCTCTTTTGTGCCGGTACTTTTAAATATTACTTTGTCAGCAGCAGCGGCTGAGATCGTGGTTCCGATAACTAAAACAATCAGTAAAGTGAATTTTTTGATCATGGTTTATACCTTTACTAACAGATGTCAATAAATTGTTTTTAACTGATTGACACTTACTTTTGTTTCTTCAAAGTACCGATCAAAAGTACGGTACCAACAAATATCAGAACCAGCGGCCATGCAATCTTGATAGGTGTGAGACCGTTAAGTCCAATAATTAATAAAATCCCGCCCCATATATAGTCAAACGTGGGTGGGTTTGTAAAATCTTCCGAAGAATACCGATATACAGCTCCCACTAAGGAGTAGAGCCCTGCGCCTAAAAAAATCCAGGTCCACGCGTCAGCTCTTCCCATCTGCGGCAGGTAACCCAATTTTTCCACACCAAAGACAAGACCCGCCCATATCAGCACACCTGCCCAGTATACGGCTTCGACACGCTTTCGTTCATTACTCTTTTTTTTCATTTCATTTCCACTGGTCATAATCTTTTTCTCCTTGTCGTCTATTTTTTATTTAATTGGGTTGTATGCTCAATGTATAAGTCCACTAACTGGCTGATAATAATGGCCAAAAATATAAGTCGGTTGTTGCTTTAACAATAGCAAATGATATAGTCTGAGATGTAACAGGAATGATATCGCCGAATCCAAGTGTTTTAAGCGTAAAGTAGATGAACTCAAG
>JAFDFT010000511.1 GCA_019309685.1 Deltaproteobacteria bacterium | reverse complement strand
ACCGGAAGGCACAGCCCCTTGATAACCGGCTAAAACGAAATCAAAGCTTTAAAAAAGATAAAATTCTGAACTGAGCGATCAGCTATTTTTTATTTTAAACGCTTAAGGCCCGGTCGGGCCAGGAGGTAAAGCATAAAATATGGAGTCTCAAACTTCTTCAAAAAGTTCAGTCCTGCATTCAATCTTCAGGGGTCTGCTCTCAGATGAACATGCCATTACTGCCGTATTGGGTATTATAGTGGGGGTGGCAGGTGGTTTTGGAGCTGTCGGGTTTCGCTACCTTATAAACTTTTTTCAGTATATCTCATATGGGTCTGCGGCCGAATTGCTTGGTGTGGTTCAATCGATTCCATGGTATTTCAGAATTGCAATTCCCGCCCTCGGCGGGTTGATTGTAGGCCCCATGGTTTATTTTTTCGCCAAAGAAGCCAAGGGACACGGCGTTCCGGAAGTCATGTATTCCGTTGCACTCCAAAGGGGGATTATAAGAAAACGGATCGTTGCTATCAAGGCACTGGTATCTGCTGTTTGTATCGGAACCGGAGGCTCAGTTGGAAGAGAAGGCCCCATCGTTCAAATCGGCTCCGCAGTCGGATCGACCCTTGGGCAACTATTTAAGGTATCAGGCAGTCGAATGAGGACTATGGTGGGTTGCGGCGCTGCGGCCGGTATTGCAGCCACTTTCAATGCCCCCATTGCCGGTTCCATTTTTGCTATTGAAATCATTCTGGGTGAATTTGAAATTGCCAGCTTCAGTCCCATCGTTATCTCGGCTGTTTCGGCCACGGCTATTTCACGCCATTTCCTCGGGGATCTCCCTGCGTTTATTCTCCCTACCTATATCCTTCACAGCCCCTTGGAATTTCCCCTGTATGCTATTTTGGGTGTCTTTTGCGCCCTGGTTGCCGTTGCTTTTACTTTATTTCTCTACCGTGCGGAAGATGCATGGGATGCGATTAAGTTTCCCGAATATCTCAAGGCAGTCTTAGGGGGATTGATGATGGGAACTATGGGTCTTGTGTTTCCTCAGGTTTTAGGTGTAGGCTACGGCGCTATTGATCTGGCGCTTATGGTAAAGCTGTCCTGGTGGTTCATGGCTCTTCTGGCGCTCTTTAAAATCCTGGCCACATCCATTACGATCGGATCTGGAGGTTCCGGCGGCATTTTTGCGCCTTCACTTTTTATGGGTTCTATGGCGGGAGGCGCTTTTGGAGCGGTCGCTCATCATTTCTTTCCTTCAGTGGCGGGCTCTGCCGGAGCTTATGCTGTTGTCGGCATGGGAGCGGTCGTGGCTGCCACCACGCATGGCCCTTTACAAGCGATATTGATTATTTTTGAGATGACCGGTGACTACAAAATAATTCTTCCACTGATGATTACATGCGTTATCAGCACCCTGGTTGCAAGACGGCTATGCGGTGAATCTATTTATACCTTTAAATTGATAAGGAGGGGGATAAACATCAAGGCCGGCAAAGAGGTCAATGTATTAAATTCAATGTATGTAAAAGATGTGATGTATCATAATGTAGAAACTGTACCTGAGAGTATGCGCCTGAAAGAATTCGCCGAAAAACTGCCGGAAAGCAGGTCTAACAATTTCATAGTTGTTAATGATGAAGAGGAAATTACCGGGGTGCTTACATATCTAGATTATTATGAAGCCTTATTTCGTGAAAAGGTAGATGATATGATGGTGGTAGGAGATATCGCAGCCAGGAATGTGGTTACTGTATCAAGGGAAGCTAATCTCGGCACGGCTCTTGAAAAAATTGCTACGAAAGATTTCTCTATCCTGCCTGTTGTGTCCCAGGATAATCCATTAAAACTGCTTGGTATTCTGACGCGACGGGATATTCTGTCAGCATACGATGAGGCGGTGACAAAAAAGACCATTGAAGGTAAACCAAGAGTACTGCTTGTTGATGACGAGGAGGAGTATCTTGAAGTGATGAGAGAGAGGATAAGTGCCCGCGGGATGGAGGTTTCTACGTCCATGTCTGCCATGGAAGCACTGGAGAAGATTGATAAAGAAGCTTTTGATGCCATTATCATGGACTTCCAGATGCCGGGAATGGACGGTATTAATGCCTTGAAAGCCATTAAGGAGAAGAGACCTGAACTGCAAGTGATTCTACTTACAGGGCAGGCAAGTGTCTCAAAAAGTGTGGAGGCCATGAAAGAAGGAGCGTTGGATTACATGGAAAAACCTGCTGACCTTGAAAAAATCACTGATAGAATAAAAGAAGCTCAGGCCAATAAGATGATCGTTGTTGACAGGCAAAACCAAGAAAAAATTGAAAAGGTACTAGATAAATTCGGTTTTTAGGAAATTTCCAGCGGGAAGATGATAATTGTTCATCTTGTTGATCGCTTATTTCAAAATCTTTTTCATCCGTCTTTCCAGTTGAAACAGACGACAACTATTTAATAAAACGGAGGATATTATGACACGATGCAAAAAATGCGGGAAAACCGGTCTTTTCCATAGAATTGAAAAAGATACCGGATTATGTCTTTCCTGCAATGAGGATTTTGCCAGGGAAGGTAAGGATCTGACTGAAAAAATTGTGCGGGCTAAAAAAAGTGCTGCTGAAGCAAAAGAACCTGCTTCGATCCGGGAGAAGAGTAAAGAGGTCGGGCGTTACGGAAGCTATTTAATTGAATTACACAAACGCTACAATCTTGAACCCAGTCAGGAACTTTTGGATTTAATCGAAACCTACGAAGATAAAAGGTGAGTTTTATGAAAATTTCATCAAGAAGGAGGATATATGACTGATAAACATGACAAGATAGAAGATTTAATCATTCCACTGAGTGATTATCCCCATATGCCATACTGGGGAACACTTCGGGAGGCAATTGCCCAGCTCAATGTCGCATATGAAACAGGTCACCATACAGTCCTGGTCTTTGATGAAGGATATAAGCTTGTAGGAATGCTTTCACGAAGGAATATTTTAAAAGGTCTGGTTCCTAAATCCGCAACCCAATACTCAGAAGGCATACCCATATTCTGGGATGCCTTACTCGAGTCGGGAACTGAAAAGCAACTTGCCCTTCCGATTAAAGATTTTATGTCTAAAGTTAAATTAAGTATGGATCGTAAAGATAGTCTTCTTAAG
>JAFDFT010000510.1 GCA_019309685.1 Deltaproteobacteria bacterium | reverse complement strand
GAAAAGGTTAAGGGTGTCCTCAAAATTTCTGAATAAAATCAACACAGCTATGATTTCCCTTCAATACTGTGCAGCTTACAGTGTTTTTAGAATTATTGAAATAATTGTTTTAGTGAATAGTGAGTTCAAGTAGTACCAGAATAAAAAGTGAAAAATATAAACTAATACATATGAATATTCGAGACGCAAAAATACTGATTCAAGAGCCATTTCAGAGTTAATGGCACAGTTGGGTTACAAAATTAAAGAGGAAGCAATAAAGAGAAAGTTGCAGCAAATATTTATATCTCGTATCGACCAGGTTTATGTAGCAGAGGTGAGCGGAAAAGTGGTAGGATTAATAAGCTGTCATATCACCAAACTTTTTCATCAAGAGGGTGATGCGGGCCGCGTTACCAGTCTCATAATCAATTCCAATTTTAGAGGAAAAGGGATTGGTAAAGCATTGGTGGAAATGGCTGACAAATTTTTTATCCAAAAAGGCTGTATCAAGTCTGAAGTCACAAGCGGTGACCATCGGCCAGAAACTCATGAATTTTATCTATCATTGGGTTATATCGAAGATGAACGTAGATTTTTGAAGATTTACAGGTAATGCACAATTTAACGTTTATAAATTATTTGCCAGCCATAAGATATTTTTAACTGAAAATATACAGGAGGAAATCCATTTTATGGGGAATATAGAGCAAGCCATTCACTGGGGCCCGAGAGTTGGCATGGCGATAGTTGTTTTACTGGGTTTCTGGATTCTCGCGAAAGGATTATCGCGTTTAGTTACGAAAAGCTCCATACGACTGCAGCGTGATGCCCAGTTAACGTCGCTGATTGATCGTGCCGTTAGAATTACACTGATTGTTTTTGGCGTTATTACCGCACTGGGGACGCTGGGGATTAACGTGTCAGCCCTTGTCGCGGGGCTGGGATTGACGGGATTTGCGCTGGGATTTGCCTTGAAGGATACGATTGCCAATCTCTTGTCTGGTGTTTTAATTCTATTATATCAACCGTTTGAGATCGGGGACCGGATAAAGATATCAAATTTTGAAGGCACGGTTGTTTCTATCGATCTGCGATATACTGAACTGAAGGATCAAGACCGTAAGATACTCATTCCCAATTCAAAAATGTTTACCGATCCGATTGTAGTGCTTCATTAGGTAAAGAAAGCTAAGAAATTAGCCTTAAAGCACTTACCAAACAGGAAAAACGGCGGCGCCCATATTATATTTTTCTGCGCCTTGGCTTGTGATTCCAAGGTCAATATCGATACTGAGTCACTTCATCCTACGTTAAATTTCGGGCAATAAAACGGGTCATCTGACCAACAACTATGGATAGGACATCTTTGGGTAGAAATTGACCCGAGCCCCCTGCTAAAAAAACATCTGTTATTTCCTGGGTGGTCTTTTTTTCATCCATGGTGCGTTTAAGGCTGTTTTCAATCATTTGCCGGGTCTTTCCGGCGGCTTCAATGGATCGCTTCAGGAAATCTCTGCCGTCTTTGCCCGTAAAGGCACCGCCGTGTTCAGCTAGATGCACTTCGATATCATATGCATCCATTTTTTCCAGACTGGTTTGAAACTTGTCAAAATCTGAATTCGCTGCCGCGAAAATATGATTACCGGAAGGGATGCCCCCCGCGTCAGAAGCGAACATGGCTTTTTCCTCAGGAACATACACGGCAATGGAGCAGGAGGAATGTCCGGGTACATCGATAATGTCCATGGTCAGATTCCCGCAATGGAGAATGTCGCCGTCGCTGATCGGTTCTTCAACTTCGATTCCTGTAAATTCAAATCCCATTTCAGCAGCGTTTTTTTCTTGTCCGTACATGGCTAGAACCCCCTGGTTCATTGCCTTGATTGACTCACTCACCTTCGGTGTGGACAGTAACTCTTTTGCCCTTGAAGACGCAGTAACTTTCGCCCAGGGCCATCTCTTCTTGAAAAAAGGTATAAGACCGCAATGATCAAAATGAGCGTGAAGTATGATGATCCTCGTTATTTTCTTTTCATCAATTGCGAAGTTTTCAAGCTGTTTTACTACATCAGGTGCGATGTGGATCATACCGCCGCCGATGACAGCATATTCACCTTCTCCCATAAGAAGATACACATTCGATTCTTTTTTTCCCAGCAATGAGATCCTGTCCGTTACTTTTCCGGCATTTTCAATAATCATGATATTTTCCTTAACTCAGGCAATACGAATTTTCAGCTGATTTTTCGTTTAATATAACTGCTGTAATTTTTGATGACGGGTTTGTATGGTTCGTTTAGCAAAGCTGACGAAACAAAAAAATCCGCAGAAGACCGGTTACAGGCAATGGGGACATTATAAACAACGGCGATACGCAGTAAGGCCTTAACATCCACATCATGTGGATGAGGCTGCATCGGGTCCCATAAAAAAATTAGGACATCCACTTTACCTTCAGAAACCATTGCACCTAGCTGCTGGTCACCGCCCAAGGGGCCTGACTTTAATTTAATGATCGAAGGAATTTTTGTGGACAATTTTTTTTCAGTGATTATTTTTTCGAGAACTTTATCTACCAGTGCACCTGTTGTTCCCGTACAGATTAATCGATGTTTTAAAAGCGTTTCATAATTGACCTCAACCCAATCAATCAAGTCTGCTTTTCTATT
>JAFDFT010000509.1 GCA_019309685.1 Deltaproteobacteria bacterium | reverse complement strand
TTTGGCTAAGCGTTTTCGCCTCATCATACGAATACCAGTTAATATTTTTAGACGCCGCACCGCTGCACGGAATACACACGGAAAGGATTAGATACGCAACTATTAAAGCGATAATCGATTTATTTTTCATATTTTTATTTTAAGATAACCTTCCCAGAAGATCGAGTTTATTCGTTATAAGAAATATCCCTAAAAGGATCAAAAGAATGCCAGCGGCAATATTTAACCATTTTAAAGAGCGGGTCATTTTTTTTGTAATCACCAGCAAATAATTAATAAAAATAGATATGACAATAAAAGGGAAAGCCAGTCCGGCAGCATAAATTCCAAGAAGTATCATACCCTGTCCAACGCTTCCATGGTTTCCCGCAATAATCAGTATTGAAGCAAGAGCAGGCCCTATACAGGGGCTCCATCCTGCAGCAAATGCCATGCCAACTAAAAATGTCCCAAAAAAATGCAGGGGTTTTGACTGAACATGAATTCTCTTTTCAACATCCAGTCCCTTGAAACGGAAAACTCCTGTTAAATGGATGCCAAATAGAATGATTAGAATGCCGCCAATGATTCTTATTGTGCTGCTATATTGATTGGCAAATCCTCCAATATAGGAGGCTGAAGCGCCTAACATGATAAAAATAAAAGAAAACCCCAGCACATACGATACCGTTGATAAAATAACTTTTTTTCTTATTCCGGCATCGTAATTTTCTGTTAGTTCTTCCAGTGAATACCCTGTAATGAAGGTAAAATATGCGGGTATGAGCGGTAAAATACAAGGTGAAAAAAAGGAAAAAAGTCCTGCTGCAAAAGACATGGAATATGGTATCGATTCGGTGAACATTTTTTTAGAGGATTTTCAGACCTTGTAGTTTTTAATTGACTGGGTGGCTGGCTTTTTCAGTATGGATCTTTGTGTAACCTCAAATGAGCGTAAATAAAATGAAAAACTTTTACTAATCACATAGGGATTAAGGGTATAGCTTGGTTTATTCATGTTTTTATATATCTTTTATAGATGAGGTATAGATATCATTCTTTAATTTCATTTTATTTACCCTCCGGGAAGGTAGATGATACCCCATCCTCAACTTTCGCTCAATTGAGGTGTAAGGAAAGAAACAGCAGTACCATTGAGTATGTTTTTTATGTTTGGTTTTTAAAGACTAATATAAAACCTTCAGCGCGCATGTCAAGAAAAACGAATGTCAACATAAAGCGTATCTGCTGCTAGTATAACTTGCGAAGCTCTTTGGAGCGTTTTTTTGCGGCCGCGATCGCTTTTACAATACTGGCTTTAACACTTGTTTTTTCCAGAACCCTTAAAGCAGCTTCCGTGGTTCCTCCTGGCGAGGCCACTTTCTTTCGCAACGTTTCAGCAGAGTCGTTGCTTTCCTCTAAAAGTTTCACCGCACCTTTTACCGTTTCCAGTGTGAGTTTTTCAGAATTTATAAGGCTCAATCCCGCTTTAGTTCCACCTGTTATCATGGATTCGATGAAATAAAAAATGTAAGCAGGTCCTGAGCCGGATACGGCCGTAACGGCATCCAGGTCTTTTTCATCGAATTCAATAACTTCCCCGGCCGATTCGAGGATTGTTTTCGACACGTTAATATCATTTCGGGATGTAAATTTGTTCGCGCTCATCCCTGAAACGCCGGCCAGCACGAGGGCGGGTGTGTTTGGCATGACCCGGACAATAGGTAATTTTTTTTGGTTTTTTTCATTCAGCCGTTTATAGAGAAGATTTTCCAATCTTCGAATGGAAACACCGGCTGCAATAGAGATAATAAGTTTCTTGCGCGGAAGCTTATCGTCCACGTTCCCGGAAATTTCAGAAAGGACCTGACTCATTTGTTGAGGTTTAACGGCGAGAATAATAATGTCACATTCTAAAAAAAGTTTAAAATTATCATTACGAATATGGATACCATATTCCTTTGACATGTTTTTCAGCTTTTTTTCACTGGCATCACTTGCGTATATGTATTTTGGCTCTGTGATATTCGATTTGATAAGGGCACCAACCAGTGCTTCTCCCATGTTGCCGGCACCAATAAATCCAATTTTTGAGGTAATCTTTTTCATTTATGGTTCCTTATTTTTGCTGACTTCGTAATCCCGCCGCCGGCGGACTGCGTTGCGCAACATCCTGAGTTCATTCGACGTACTATAAGTACGGCTCATTCCTCAGTATTTGAAACGGTTGTTGGAGCAAAGCGGAAATCCCGCTAGAAGCGGGGAACTTGAACTTTTTACTTTGTCATTAAGTTTCGACATTTTGCATCACTATCATTTTTAAATCGTAAAGAAGTAAATAACAATTTTTAGTATAAAAAGAATAAGCGTGCGGCATATACTCTAGAAGATGAAAAATGCCTGTCTGTAAAATAATTGTTTGAATTTTAATGATAATAGTGTATTATAGCCTAATATTTAGATTAGAATATGTTGTCAATAATTTTCATTACCTGATGCCGGGATGCAAAATGTGGAAGTTTTTTGTTTCCCTGATTTGTACACCTCAAAAACCGTTTTGTATAGAGTTGGTAATTTATGTATGTCATCGGTCATCTCATGAAGGCGATAGCTGTTGTACTTGACATTATTATTTATGGTTTCATGTGGATTGTTATTGCCCGTTCTATTTTA
>JAFDFT010000508.1 GCA_019309685.1 Deltaproteobacteria bacterium | reverse complement strand
TTACGAAAATAGTGATAATCGGAATAAGGTTTGATTGGATAGCATTTTTGACATATAAATAAATGATAACAATTGGTTAAGGACATATTTACATAAGAGGGCAGTGATGAAAGACAAAAAAAAAGACAAGCTCGTAATCGATATGTGCGTCATCCCTCCTTTGGAAGAAACCATAGAGGGATTCGCGAATCCTGATGGTGACTTCGCAAAATATGCGGATCTTTACGGGAAAGGAAATACGGAATCCTTTCTCAGTTCGATCAAATCGGATCCGGTTGGATTTTTGCTGTCCCTGATGGATGATGCGGGTGTTGACATAGCCGTTCTTCCCGCAGAGGATGCAGAAACCACGATGGGTATGAAAACGCCCAATGAAAAGGTTGCAGCATTTGTGGGTACCGCGCCTGATCGGTTTATTGGAATGGCGGCTGTTGATCCGCATAAAGGGATGACGGCTCTAAGAGATCTTGAACATGCGGTTGAGAAGCTGAACATGAGAAGCCTTTGCCTTGAACCATGGCTCCATAAACTGAGAAGCAACGACAAACTATACTATCCAATATACGCCAAATGCATTGAACTTGATATACCTGTTTGGATCCATTCATCGATCAACTATGTACCTCAGCTCACCATGGATTTTGGAAGGCCGATCTATCTCGATGAAGTTGCCGGACATTTTCCGGAGCTGAAAATAATTGCCGGGCATGGTGGTTGGCCGTGGGTTGATGAAATGATGGCACTTCTCTGGCGGCATTCAAATGTCTATACAGATATTTCGGCTATCCGACCAAAATATCTGGATACGCCTGGAACCGGATGGGCGTCAATCATCCGGTACGGAAATAGTCTTCTTCAGGATAAAATTCTGTTCGGTACGGCCTGGCCTGCACAACAGTTCAAGGAGAGTATCGAAGAGATAAAGGTTTTGCCTCTGAAAGAGGAAGTCAAAGACAAATGGCTTGGCGGCAACGCGAAACAGCTTTTGGACTATAATCTGCTTAATCCATTTAACTAAAAAAATACTTTTAATAGAAATCCAAGAAATAAACTGAAAAAGCGTTAAACACATAAAAGGAGGATAAGTTATGGAAAGTTCAGGTCTTAAACGAAGATTGACCCTTGTAACTGTCTTTACTCTTATTACCGGTGCAATGGTTGGTATGGCGTGGGCGGTTCTTCCCAATATTCTTTTCGGGTACGCAGGTCCGGCCATCCTGGTTTCCATGCTGATTGCGGCTATTTTCAGTATTTTTATCGGACTTTGCTACGCAGAGCTATGCGCCGCAATGCCATTCGCTGGTGGTGAATATCATTACACAAAAGCCGCTATGGGAAAATTTGCCAGTTTTATTACCGGGTGGTTTCTGGTTATTGCATATAGTGCCATGATACCCGGTGAAGTCATTATCCTGTCGAAAATCATTGCCATGCTCATTTCCGGCATACCGAAGTGGGTAATAGGCATCATACTCGCGCTTGTATTCGGCGGGATCAATATTCTCGGCATCAGGTTTTCTGCTGTTGTTCAACTGTTTTGCACTACGTTGCTCTTTCTTGGGATGGCCATATTCATTTTCGGCGGCCTTGGTGATATTCACTGGGAAAACTTCACACCATTTTTTGAGGGGAATGTTCCCGGAATGCTGATGATGGTACCCATAGGAATGCTGGCATTCATGGGATTTGACATCGTCCCGCAGGCTGCAGAAGAGATCAAATCCCCCATTGAAAAGGTTGTATACCTTATTCCGCTTTCAATCGTTGTTGTATGCCTGTTTTACGCCGGTGCCTTCTTTACCGCAGCGGCTAACATGCATCCCGCAGCAATCGCAAAAAGTACGGCAGAGGTTCCGCTTATCGAGATTGCTGAGATCTTTCTGGGTAAAAGTGGGACCGTTATTATGCTGATAGCCGGAATTATGGGCCTTATAACAACGATGAATGCATTTATGATCGGTGCGTCCCGGCTGATGTTCGGGATGGCGAGAGAAGCTGTGCTGCCGGGAGCCCTGGCAAAGATTCACAGTAAATACGGCACACCATTTGTTGCAATTATTATCATCACTTTCTTTGGAATCCTTGGGGCAGTATTCCAAAAGCTTTTTCTTGTATTCCAGATCGCATCTTCAGCCGTTTTAATCGCCTTTATTCTAGTGATCATCTCCTTGTTTGTTTTGCGAAAGAAAAAACCTGAAATGAAAAGACCGTATAAGGTCCATTTCTATCCCGTTATACCGATAATTGCTCTGATCGGATCTACCCTTGCTTTTCTCTTTTCACTTATTGCATTCGAAACCTGGGTTCACTGGGCTATCTTTGTTGGAGCAACTGTTGTCGGACTTTTATATTATGTCATTTCAATCAGAAAGAAGGAAATTACGGACACAGTAAAAGTGTAACCTCAAATGAGCGTAAATATAATGAAAAACTTTTACTAATTACATAGGGATTAAGGATATAGCTCGGTTTATTCATATTTTTTTATCTCTTCTATAGTTTACAGATGAGGTATAAATATCATTCTTCTTTTCATTTTATTTATCCTCCGGGAAAGCCGATGATACCCCATCTTCTGCGTTATCAAGGATTCGCAGTAGATTATTACGGCTTCACCCTTGATGCTTTGTCGGAGCGAAGCGTAGATCCCGTCGCCGGG
>JAFDFT010000096.1 GCA_019309685.1 Deltaproteobacteria bacterium | reverse complement strand
CTTGGTATATCTTTTCATCACGCTTTGCGGTCAATGCATAACTCTCTGTGCCCAATGGTCCGGTCTGTTGGACAAGAGGCTGATCCATCATTTTCAATATGGAACGAATACTCTCCATAGAAGCCTCGTAGGCATCATCTGTATTTATTGTTTCGCCATTTATATCTTCCAGAAAGGAAATGGAAACAGCTAAAAGTGTATTGCGTATGTTGTCGAAGATGAGCAATTTGTCTGGAATGATAAAGTGTGCAAGCGGCTTATCACGAGGCCATTTGTTTGGGATATTTTCGAAAAAAGACACCATTTCATATGTCAGGTAGCCAACCAGACCTCCCCAGAATCTCGGAAGTCCCGGGATTTCAGGGGTTCGATATTTCGCCATTAATTCTTTCAGGATAGCCAGCGGGCGACCGCCGTGAGGCATGCTCTTCGGTATGTCGTTTTCACGAATTTCTATTTCATCGCCATAAATTTTAATATGACTGCGGGCGGAAGCGCCTATAAAGCTGTATCTTCCCCATCTTTCCCCACCCTCGACACTTTCAAAAAGAAATACCGGTCCTTTGTTGTCATATATTTTTTTTAATAATGTTACGGGTGTCTCCGTATCGGCAAGAATCTCCGTATAAACAGGAATAACATTATTGTTTTTTGCCAATAAGCGAAAATGTTCTTTGTCCGGGAATTGATTGATATGCATATATTTTCCTTTTATTTACCCTACGGGAAAACCGATAATACCCCATCTTCTGCGTTATCAAGGGATCGCAGTAGATTATTACGCCTTCACCCTTGATGCTTTGTCGGAGCGAAGCGTTGATCCCGTTGTCGGGGAAGCTGGAGCATCCTCAACTTTCGCTCAATTGAGGTTGTATTATATAAAAAAGGGCCGTGAAGTTTTTGCACGAGCCTTTTAAAAAAAAAAAAGGATCGTGGTTTTATGAGATTGCCACGATCCTTTTATGTTTGTTATCTGTAAATCACACGAATGAAGTGTCGTAAGCAAGCCCTTTTATCCAGACCTGCCACCACCAAGTTCTGCCATTGCTTTTTTTAAGGATTAAATACATATTTAATATTAACTTACTTCATCATCCGTGTATGCTTGATTTTGTGTATGCCTACATTTATTTTTATGATCTGTCAAGTTTTTTTATCAAGAAACAGATGGGTTTCATTTTTTTATACAGGTTAAGTATTATCGATATGGTGTCCTCATAATGCACTGCAGTGACTTGCCCTGTTAAATCGGCTCCGCCGTCTCGCCAAGCGAGAATTTAACAGGGCGTGGGATGCAGCGCAATGCTGATTGGACTTTTTACGAAGTCATCATTATTCCTTTTTCGGTCTCCTTGTATTTAACCGTGTATACATGTGGCGTGCTGTATACAGCGCACCAAGAGGATTGTGCGCAAGGACTCTATCCTTCACAGCCAAAACCGTGACAGGCGCTTTGGAGTGTTTGATAAACAATGTATCATCACAGACACATAAGCCCAGCATGATATTAAGGTCACATGAATTGGCATCAAGTAAATTGGCCTGCCCGATAGGATTGCACATGGGTTGACGGATACCCGGCATAATTTTATCAGTATCAGGGAGCTCAACATCATCAGAACTTAACGCGCCACACATACAGTTAACAGAAAAGACTTCAAAGCCCTCGTTTAGCAAAAGATTTGTAAACAGTTCGGCTTCTTGCGACAGGCCTATACAGAAAGCAAGGCCAAGGCGATGGTACCCGCGAAGTTTTGCATACAACATTGTTTCTTCAACACGTGTCAGTTTACCGTAATCTTTCCATGTGCGGGCAACATCTCTTGCCATCTCCTGGTTTTCTGGTTCCTGCAGACTCGATAAAGCTCCGTCCAATAGTTCGGAATGAACATTTGAAGGGCAGAAATCGGGCGCCTGACTGAGATCCCCGACAAAGCAGCGTTTGCGGGGGCAATAACTGCACTGAATTTGTTTGTCTGTCATTTTAAACTCCTTTACACTGGTTATATGTTGTTAATCGGTACAGACCACTTTTTAAAATAGTATGACTGAAAGTGACGGGCCGAAGTTATGAATACGCCGTCTATATATTAAAATACCATTGAATTAGTTCTGATCCATAAAAAACATACAAAATGGCGCCTGTTGAAAGAAAGGGGCCGAATGGAACGGCCAGCTTTAACCCTTTTTTTGTTCGAAGCATGATGAATAGACCTACGATGGTGCCTGTTATTGACGAAATGAAAATTGTAAGAATAACACCTTCCCATCCAACTATTGCGCCAATCATTGCCAACAGTTTGACGTCTCCACCACCCATGCCTTCAATTCCCGTGATTAAGTGATATGTCCATAGAACAATAAAAAGGCTACCGCCGCCTGCCAGAATCCCTATTAAAGAGTCTATAAAAGTAATGGACGGCAGTGCAAATGATGCTAAAAATCCAATAGGAATACCTGGAAGGGATATGATATCAGGGATGATCTGATGATCTATATCTATGAACGTGATGATGACAAGACAAATGATAAACGTATAATATACAAGCGCTTCAAGGGTAAAACCGTATTTAAGATAAATGAACAGCGCAAAGACTCCTCCCAACATTTCAACAAAGGGATACCGAAAAGAGATACGTTTTTGACACTGGCGGCACTTTCCTTTTAATAAAATATAGCTAACTAGCGGAATATTATCATAAAACCGGATTGGAGAGCTGCAATGGGGACAATTTGACGGCGGAGATTTTAAGGATTTTGATAACGGCAATCGATAGATACATACATTTGAAAAGCTACCAACACACAAGCCATAAATAAATATAGTAATATGAATCACGTTCTCGGATAGAAAATACATAAGACCATTTGTTGAAAAGTTAAAAAAACATAAATATGAATATCCTGGCAAATTAAATGCAATTTATGTATATTTTTAAAAAAAATCAAGGATAGTGTTGTAAAAGATCGCAATAAGAATGCCAAAAATTCGCCTTTCATTGGTGTAAGAATTTTTTAATTGATGTTGCAATTTGATCCAAATTGGCGCGATAATTGCGGAACAGAACAAACTGCGTATAATAAACGAAAGTTTTCTATGAAAATTATCGGTGTAGATACAGCTGCAAAAGGTTGCAGTGTGGCTATTGTTGAAAATGAATCACTGCTTTCAGAAGTGACAAAAGTCAGCAGTCACACACATGCCATCCACTTGATGGGGATGATAAATGAAGCGCTGGACATGAGCGGGGTTGGCTTGGATGACCTGGACGGATTTGCCGTTACACATGGACCGGGAAGTTTTACAGGATTAAGGATCGGGATCAGTACGGTCAAGGGGCTTGCCTCAGCTTTGGGAAAACCTGCTGTTGGTGTTTCAAGTCTGCAGATACTTGCAATGCAATTGGCGCCCTGTTCATGCCTTATCTGTGCTGTTTTGGATGCGAGGAAAAATGAGGTCTATTTTTCCAGATATCGATATGAAAATGATGTAATAATTCAAGAGACTGATACGCAGGTTATGACTCCTGACAAGGCTGTATCGGGAATTAAAGAGCCATGTATTTTTGTTGGGGATGGGGCTGTTCTTTACAAAGATAAAATTGAACAAATCGTTGGTAAATTTGCGACGTTTTCGTCGTCGTTTTACAGTGTTATCAAGGCTTCGACTGTGGCCGCACTTGGTATTGAGAAGCTGAAACGGAAAAAGAACTATGATGCCGGGAGCTTATTACCTTATTATTTAAGAAGTTCCGATGCGGAGAAAAAAACTGGAAAGAACCTGAAATCTTAAATAAGGAATTATATAAAGAAATTATACAGTACCCATCAGACGCTATTGAAAAATATGCTTCAATGGGTTATCATTGACAAAATCGACGGGTTTTGATAAAAACACAGCAAAAATATTAAAAAATTAATTATATATAATTTTCGAGCTAATTTAAAGGATATTTATGGACGAATTTACAAAGGTTGAGTCGACCAGCCTATCCGCTTTTCCGATAGCAAAGGCTGGTTATCCATTTATTGGTGCTGCGGCTGTTACAACAATAATACTTGCGATACTGGGCTTAAAATTTCTGACACTCTTTGCTCTTGTGGTTACTTTTTTTATCTGTTTTTTTTTCAGGGATCCGGATCGATATATCCCGGAAAAAAATGATGCGGTTGTATCACCTGCTGATGGCAGGGTTATCTTAGCGGAGAAAGTTGATAAAAATCCTTTCCTTGATGGTGAGTGTATCAAGGTAAGTATTTTTATGAATATATTCAATGTTCATGTCAATCGAAATCCTTTTTCCGGAAGTATTGAAAAGATCAAATATCATCCTGGTAAATTTTTTACCGCGAATCTGGATAAAGCGTCAAAAGATAATGAACAGAATGCTTTGCTTCTCGATATCGAAGGGGGAAAGCGCATCTGTTTTGTTCAAATCGCGGGATTTGTTGCCAGACGAATTATATGCTATGTAAATGAAGGTGATCGTGTCAAACGGGGTCAGCGTTTTGGGCTGATATGTTTTGGTTCACGGCTGGATGTTTACCTGCCTTCTGAAACTAAGATCAATGTGACAGTTGGAGACAGGGTAAATGCCGGTACTTCTATATTGGGGTATTTAACATGAAAAGAAAAGCAAGATTCAAGAAAGAACAGTTACGTCGCGGGATATATATTTTGCCAAATATTTTTACTTCTTTAAATTTCTTCTGCGGATTTTATTCCATTGTGGCTTCGATTAATGGTAACTTCGCTGCCGCCGCTGTAGCAATTCTTATTGCCATTGTGTTTGACGGTATGGATGGAAAGATTGCAAGGGCGACAAATGCAACCAGCAAGTTCGGTCTTGAATATGACTCTCTTGCGGATCTGGTATCCTTTGGCCTTGCGCCAGGATTGATGGTATACCTGTGGGCGCTTAAACCATTCGGAAAGATTGGCTGGCTTGCAGCATTTTTATTCGCTATTTGCGGTGCTTTACGGTTGGCGCGCTTCAATACACAAGTCAGTACGACAAGCAGTGATTATTTTACCGGCCTTCCCATACCCGCCGGGGCTGGTATGGTTTCAATAACGGTTTTGTTTTATAATCGATTTGCCATTACTGCTAATACCTATCCTGTTTTGATACTTATTATGCTTTACACGATAGCGTTTTTGATGGTAAGTACTTTTAAGTACCACAGCTTCAAGAAACCGGAACTATTTCGGGAAATGAATTTTAACGTTTTGGTTGCGGCAGTTTTGATTTTGATTTTAATCGCTTATGAGCCAGCCATATTTTTGTTTGTTTTAGGATTTAGTTATGTTGTGTCGGGTATATATTTGACGGTAAGGAACTCAATAAAACATAAAGCGGCCGAACCCAGCGAAACCGACGAGCAAGAATCGCGCACCATTTAAATTCGAAGTAAATACGATTTAAAAATTACCTCCGGTATTTTTACCGGAGGTTTATTATTATTGTTGTGGAGATAGGATTTTATGACATCAAGTACATATCAAATTGCTGTTATACCCGGTGACGGTACAGGGCCAGAAGTCACTGAAGAGGGTGTTAAAGTTCTTAAAGCTGTTGCGGCCAAATGTGATTTTGAACTTACATTTACGATATATGATTTGGGTGGTGAAAATTATCTATCCACTGGCGAGACCTTGCCGGATACAGTGTTAGAGCCAATCGCTCAGGCGGACGCAATATACCTCGGTGCTATCGGCCATCCGGATGTAAAACCTGGAATTTTGGAAAAGGGTATTCTTCTAAATCTGAGATTTCATTTTGACCAGTATATCAATTTTCGGCCCATTAAGTTATATGAGGGAGTGTACACGCCTTTGAAGGACAAAGGGCCGGAAGATATCGATTTTGTAGTTGTCCGCGAAAATACAGAGGGACTTTACGCCGGTGCCGGCGGTTTTTTGAAGCGTGGTACGCCTGATGAGATCGCCGTACAGGAGTCTATCAATACGCGGAAAGGGGTTGAGCGTTGTATCCGGTACGCGTTTGAATATTGCAAGAAACGGAACAAGGCAAAAAAATTAACATTGTGCGGTAAGACAAATGTTTTGACGTATGGATTTGACCTCTGGGAACGCACATTTAATGAAGTCGCCAAAGAGTATTCAGACATCGAAACAGATTACGCACATGTGGATGCTATATGCATGTGGATGGTGAAGAATCCGGAATGGTTTGATGTCATTGTTACTGACAATATGTTTGGTGATATTATTACAGATTTAGCAGCCATGATTCAAGGGGGGATGGGCATCGCTGCCGGAGGTAATATTAATCCTGAAGGTATTTCAATGTTTGAGCCCATAGGTGGGTCTGCACCGAAATATACCGGCAAGCAGATCATCAACCCAATCGCGGCGATTTCCGCTGGTCAAATCATGCTTGAAACCATTGGAGAAGAAAAAGGAGCACAGCTAATTGAAGAGGGTGTGATAAAAGTACTTCGGGATGATATCAAAGATGTCGCTGCTGGCAAAATGGGATATACTACCAGTGAAGTTGGGGATCTTGTTGTTGCGCATATAAACGCGCAAACTATCTGAAATGAATCAATTTAAATTAGGAGCGAAACGTTGGATCGCATACCAATAACAAAAGAGGGTTATGAAAACCTGAAAAAAGAACTCGAGCATCTTAAAAAAGTTGATCGGCCTGAAAATATCAAAGCTATCGAGGAAGCTCGAGCGCATGGCGATCTTTCTGAAAACGCGGAATACGATGCCGCTAAAGATCGCCAGCGATTTCTTGAAAATAGAATAAATGAATTGGGCTATAAGCTTGGTAATGCAGATATCATCGATTACGATTCATCTCCAAAAGATACAGTTGTGTTTGGCTGCAGGGTTGTTATGGAGAATATTGACACGGGTGAAAACGTGGAATATAAATTGGTAGGCCCGGATGAATCGGATATTAAGGAGAAACGCATTTCCGTCTCTTCTCCCCTGGGAAAAGCGATGATTGGGAAAAAGCCGGGTGATGAAATTACACTGCAGGCTCCTGGAGGAGAGAGAAAGTATGAACTGATAGAAATTTTGTAGTAGGGGTAGATAACAATAAAATTTGTTTTTATGTGGTTGAAAGCAAATGGTCGATAAAAAAATATAACAATTTTCGGAGGATTAACGTGGCACGTATTACTATAGAAGATTGTCTGAGGCAAATTCCAAATCGGTTTATGCTTGTTAATATGGTGGCCCTGAGAGTTCGTCAGATCAGGGAAGGTTCCGAGTACCTTGTAAGCTCGCCAAAAAATGAAGATGTTGTTGTTTCACTTCGCGAGATTGCTGCTGGCAAATTAACACTCAGGCCGGAATCGGACCAAGCAGATGCTGAAACCGTTGAAGGAATGGCAGCGCTGGAGAAGGTTGAATCAATGATGGCTGTAAATCAAGATGTGGAAGCCGGGATTGAAAGCGACGAGAGAGAAACAGACGCAAAAGCGAAAAAAGAAGAATAGTATCCTTTTTGCCCAGAGCCGATTTTACATATAAAGCACTCAACAGGGCGGTTGGCAAGGCTCTGCACAGCTATGAGATGATCGCTGATGGTGATCGTATTGTGGTGGGGCTTTCCGGCGGAAAGGATAGCCTTGCATTGATATGGATTTTAAATGAAAGGCGGTCAAGAATTCCCATTCATTACGATCTTTTTGCCGTTCATATTGATCCGGGTTTTGAAGGGGGTTTTAGCAAAGCGCTAAAAGCATATTGCAAAACAATAGGAATCCAACTCAGG
>JAFDFT010000507.1 GCA_019309685.1 Deltaproteobacteria bacterium | reverse complement strand
AAAATTAATAAGATATATGAAATTTAGGCGGTTAAAGTTTACCGCCTTTTTTATGTTTAAGGGGAATTAAGGCAATATTATAATACATATTTAACGCCATATAATTATATTGACATAAACAAGAAAAACAACTATAATCCGAAAATGAATGATAGATCAAACTTTGAGTGGGATCAGATTAAAGACAACGAAAATCAAATAAAACATGGAGTCTCTTTTTCATTCGCACAACTTGCATTCACTGATCCAAAGCGTATCATCCTTGAAGATTTAAGCCATAGTTCAACAGAAAAAAGGTTCTATTGTTTAGGCAAGATTGATGATGGGATATTAACTGTTCGATTTACATATCGTCATAATAAAATAAGGCTAATCGGAGCAGGTTATTGGCGAAAAGGGAAAAAGATATATGAAAAAGAAAATCAAATACACTGATGAGCCGATGGGAAAGGTCAGAGTTGTAAAAGACTTTCTTCCTTCTCCCAAAGAACTGGCGTTTAAGCAGGAGACTGTTAAAATTACAATTTCATTAAGTAAAACAAGTGTCGATTTTTTTAAAAAAGAGGCTAAACAACATCATACGCAATATCAGAAAATGATTAGAAGGCTTCTAGACGAATATGTGACAAGTCAGTGAATAAGGGGATAGGGCACGGATTTTTTTAGTGAGAAATTGGTTTATTGAAAAATATCTTTTTTCAATAAACGCAGCTCCAAGCTTCTATGAAGTTTTAAAAATCATTTTGCATACCTTGACGTGCTTCATACTACATTGATTATTATTCTGTCCTTCTATCATGCATTTTAATTAATTCTGCTTATCTTTCTTAATATTATAAAATTATTGCGATTTTGAAATGGTTTATGTATTATAATACTTAGCAACTACTTAAAGATATAGGGATTGTGCGAATGGGGAAAAAAAGTCACATAAAGATGCCAAAAGAGCAATTGATTCAATTCTGCAAGGAATATCATATCAGCAAACTCTCCCTTTATGGTTCAGTCCTTCGAGATGATTTTAGGCCAGATAGTGACATTGATATTCTTGTAGAATTTAATGAGGGTTTTAAGATCGGTTTACTTAAAATGGCACGAATAGAAAATGAACTTTCGGAAATACTGGGACAAAAAGTAGATTTGCGGACCCCAGCCGACTTGAGCCATTATTTCAGGCATGAAGTTCTTGAAAGCGCTGAGGTTGAGTATGCGGAAGGATGATTTGATTCGCATGCGTCACATACTGGATGCCGCAGAATAAGCGATATCTTTTTCTCATAATCGAAAAAGAACAGACCTAGATAATAATCGGATGTTCTCCCTTTCCATCGTTAAATCCGTTGAGCTGATCGGCGAAGCTGCCTCACGAGTTTCAAAAGAAAGCCGAGATGAATATCCTGAAATCCCTTGGAAGGATATTATTTCTATAAAAAACTGATTGATCCACGTATACTTCGATGTTGACCTTGACCCCTTCATCTGTCTGAAAAAAGCTTGATCCCTTGGTGTCCAGATGTCTAACCACATGCGGTGAACTCATATTTAGCGCTAACATACTACAAATATACATTATTCAGTTATAAAGTAATCAAATGTAAAAGAATTGTAAAAGTAAAATAACTCGTTTACTTCCCCTAGTTCATCCCATATATTCGCCAGCTCATACAATCTACTAATATTTTAAAGGAGATCGAATCATTAAACTTCATAGAACTGTTTTTGACACACCTTTCATCAGCACAATCCTGCGCATAATTTCGCGGTTTCTTCTATTTTGCGCTAAATGGGAATCCAGGGGAACGCTACCGAATACTCGAAAATTCGTACTCATAGCCGCACCTCATACCTCAAATTGGGATTTGTACTACATGCTTTTAATAGCGTTCGATCTAAAAGCAAGCATATACTGGATGGGGAAGGATGCTATTTTTAAAAAGCCTTTTGGGCATCTCATGAGATGGCTTGGAGGTGTACCCATTGACCGATCAAAATCCAACAATACTGTGGAGCAATCAATTGAGCTGTTTGATCAAAGCAACCGGCTGATCCTTACGGTTCCGCCTTCCGGTACAAGAAGCCGGGTCTCTTATTGGAAAACAGGCTTTTATCATATTGCAAACGGCGCATCCGTTCCCATTGTACTGGGTTTTCTCGATTATCGCCTCAGAGCCGGGGGGATCGGGCCGCTGGTTCAACCAACAGGCGATATCACTAAGGATATGAAGGTAATATCTACCTTTTACGCTGATATTACCGGAAAACATCCAATACAGATGCTCACCGCATTGAATCAAAATGATTAGATGGTCATTGCTTACTAATGGAAATTAGGGACATCCTATAATTCCCTCGTCAATCAGGTTTGAAGCAAATTTATGTGGCAACAGTACGTAAAAAGATGGTTGGAAATTTCTGTGGCCGGAGGTCATAACATTATCATGATTGGTCCTCCAAAGTCTGACCTTGAAGAAAACGATTAAGGCTTCCAAAATCGTTTTATAAATTCAATTACTGCTTTATTAAATTGTTCAGGCACATCAAGATTCACCGCGTGACCGGCGTCAAAAATCAACCATTCAAGGTGTGGGAAGTCTGCTTTGGCAACATCTAAAAGTGGCATAAATTCTTTGTCATATTTTCCAGCAATTAAAAGGGTTGGCACTTT